>CANBER010000013.1 GCA_947367795.1 uncultured Candidatus Saccharibacteria bacterium | reverse complement strand
GTCGGCCCGTCGTACGGCCCGAACTCTCGTTGGCACGGTTTCCCCATCCGCTGCCTAGCCTATTAGTTTATATATAGCATTTATGCTTGCTAAAATTTTTCGATTTATGCTAGGATGACCTCAGAGCATTCCCTAATCTTACTTTAAAGGTCGATTCTTTAATAATTTATTTTGTGAGAAAGGTAAACATATGAAGCAAGAACTATCTCTCGAGCTTACGCCAAGTAGTGGCAAGCTTGACAAGATAAAAATTACTCTTCGTGTGACCACGAAGAGTAACTAAACTCAATATGCTTCCATCTTAACACGATAATCTATTTAGATCAAGGGAGTGCTCTAATCAAAATGTAATATAACCTCACCCCCTCTATCCTTCGTCCGTAGTGGGCACGTTCGTATCAATTATGGCTCACTGGGGTCTTCCGGATCTAATAGTTATAAATGGCCAATTTCCGCAGCAACATTTGATCAAGCCATGTCTGCCACTACGTATTATTTTAGCCTCAATGATGTCAGCGTCCATCCGTCTAATGGCCCCTATATTCGTTCACATGCTTTCCCCATCCGCTGCCACTACTATATAAACTAATAGGCTAGGCAGCGGATGGGGAAACCGTTCCAACGATGGGCTGAGCTGCCTGATGCTCCTACGCCTGATGGATTAAAGCCGAAGTTGTGAGCCGTAGCTGCAGTTATTTGGCTAAAAGACATAGCGGTTGATGACCATTTGCCCCCGTTGATACCACCTAGCCCTAAATATCCGCCGTTTAGATCTATGCCACCACTACGGACGAAGGATAGAGGAGGTGAGGCTATATTTTGGAGTGAGGATAATGAATGAATGCATTTCTATTGACTTTTTAGGAGATGTGTGCTATAATAGAAGGATAGGCGCCTTTCGAACGTTTTGGCGTCGAATTGCAACTTAGAAACCCGAGATTCAGAACATGGAGGGACTGAAAATGACAGATGAAAGAACAGAGGTAAGGCAGTGGCTGGATTCAATAGCGGACGAACTCAGATCTGCGGAAATTGTACCCGATGAAGAGTGCGATATAGCTGGATTCTTAGGGATTGAGGCATGCTTTGTGGCAAAAACAAGAGACGACCGCGAGCTGTCTGGCGGATACGATTATCAGCTGGTAGCGGATTTGACCAGGATGATTGAGGCACAGAAAATTGAAATGGAGCTGAGAAAGTTACAGCTGCGCGCAGCCAAGGTCGGGATCGTGATTAATCTTGACGACCCGTATGTAGTCAGAGTCGACTATGGCAGTCAGACAACTGGAACTTTCGATTACTCGGCATCTACCCTAGCAAATCTTCTGGACGAGGTTGAAAAACGCGAGTTGATGCGGGAGTTTGCAGCGTTGCTGCCGAAGATCAAAGTGCTGAACTGGCGCATGGCTTTTCAGGGCAATAAGATCAAACTTATACGTAGCCACGACAATTTTCCGTCCGCACTACAGACCGAAGAAGAGATGGTTATGTCAAAGACAAACTTAGAACTTTTCACAAAGTCCATCGAGGCTGCGCTGGCCCACTGCGCCACTGAAATTTTTGGTATCTGAATTACCGGAGCCCGCTCACTAGAGCGGTCCTTTTGCTACTTAACTATCTGATAAGCTATTTGCTGGATTTTTTGGCGTTGCGGGTGGATCTGGCGGCGTCTGCCTTGGCAGACTTGGCACTCTGGCGCGCGGCGCTAGCGCTGCTCGTCGCATGACGGGCTGCCCGCTCGGCACGTTCGGCTTCAAAGCTGGCAGCTTCGGCTGCTGCCGCCCGCTCTGCAGCAGCAGTGGCCTCGATGTCTTCCTCGGCCGCTCGAGCAGCGTCTTCAGCAGCATAGCGACGTTCTTGATTTTCGATTACTCGGTTGGCAAAGGTCTTGACGATGCCGCCTACGGAAGTCATACCCTTGACATTATCGACAATATCATCGGCTTTGGCGGCGATTCCCTGGCCAGTCTCGACGATTTTTTCGGCTTCGTCGGCTAGATGAATCAATTTAATAATCAAGACGATCGCAGCAATCAAGAAGATGAGCAGCGTGACCGACAGCATGACAACTAGAATCCATTCAGCAACATTCATGAGTTAGCCTCCTTGATTATGGCCTTAATCTCATCCGCGTAAGGCTCATGATCAAGCACGTACTGAGTGTAGGCAGCGAAATAGTTTTTAGGATCACCGGTCGTGACCCATTTGCCTTGGGTTTTTTCGACGATTACGTCGCCAGTCTCGGCCATTTTAGTAATGGCGTCAACGGTCCATAGCTCTCCATCTAGACCAATATTCTTCGGGTCGAGATATTGGAACACCTCGGGAGTCAGAAGGTAGCGACCATAGCTGGTAAGATTGGACGGGGCGTCTTCAATCTTGGGCTTTTCCACGATATTGTCGAGGGTCATTTTGGCGGGGTCAGCGAGTTTAATAATACCGTAGCGGTTGAGCACCTCGCGGGGCATTTCTTGCGCAATAATGACCGCGGCAGCATCAGGGTGTGCTAAATAGCTATCAATCAAAGTCTTAACATCTGAGCTACCGTAAACCACGTCATCTGAATAGAGGACAACGAAAGCCTCATCGTCGCGGATGAATTTGCGCGCCGAAGCAATGGGGGAACCATTGCCATAGGGGTACGACGGATCCTGCTCGATAACCGTGATCTTGGGCAAATCTAGCACCGCCTGGACCGGCTCGTAGCGATCATCTTTGCCCTGCTGGTGCATCATTTTACGAATTGGGTTGCAAGCATTGTTAAAATAGTCCTCATAGATGGTGCGCCCGTCATGAGTGGCAACGAGGATAATCTCTTCGATACCAGCAGCGGCACACTCCTCGACGACAAGCTGCATGATCGGACGATTGCCGAGCGGCAGCATGGCCTTAGGGATGGTTTTGGTAATAGGTAAGAATCGGCTGGCAAAACCGGCGTCGGTAATGATAGCCTTGGTGGGTTGACGATATTTCATAATTCTCCTTCAGACCTCATTATAGCATATTTTTAGGCTTTTTCAGTGGTTTTAGATGATTTGCGCCGTGATACGGCCCGGCGAGCTTTGCTGCCCTTTTTGGCCGATTCTGAGCGCGCTAGGCGGTATTCGCGCTGTTGGACGCGATTATGAGCACTGTAAATTAGGCTACAAATGCCCAAAATCAGCATGTAAGCCCCGAAAAAGCGCACGAAATCAACATTGGCTAGGTGACCAGAGTTGAAAATTACTACACCAAAAACCAGCCCGCAGAGCCCGCAGAGGCACCAAATAAAGCGATCCGTCGGATCAACAGTGGTCCGAAAACCGATAAATAGCTCAAAAATACCTCGAATTAAGGTATAGCTAGCCATCATTGTGAGGTGCCAAGCCATGCCTTCATTGACCATGAAGAGCAATAAAAGCCCGAAAATTGCGTCAAATACGGCCACAGCAGTAGAAACCAGCCAGCCCTGGCGATTATAGCTACGATAAACTGAATTCGCAAACTCCACAATAGCGAGAGCGAGCAAGGATACCCCGATGACAGGAACTAAGCTAGTAGAGTTCCGACCAGAAGTAAAGAGCGTC
Organism: uncultured Candidatus Saccharibacteria bacterium; assembly: GCA_947367795.1. Classification (GTDB taxonomy): domain Bacteria; phylum Patescibacteriota; class Saccharimonadia; order Saccharimonadales; family Saccharimonadaceae; genus Nanosyncoccus. Next base: position 22,067 of record CANBER010000013.1, on the reverse strand, counting down.
ACGCAGCCAAAAAGAATGGCAATGGTTCCTTGAAACACAAACACCAGCCAATGGCTATCAATATATTTAAGTTTAACCGTCATAAAACCTCCTATTTGTTTTATTGTATCATAATTTTATTAGACGTGACGTTTTTTCTTGCGGATGCCCTCAATCAGTTTAGTAATAGCGTACCGGCCTGGTTTAAGTATTAAATCGTGCGCCGGAACATATTTGAGCTCCTCGACGCCGAAGCCACGTTTAAACTGGGAAACGCCATAAAAACGATGCCAAGTCTCGTCTTCGCCGACAATACCCCAGAAGTTATAACGCTTAATCCCGCGCCTCCTCGCGTCGCGCATGGCTTCCATGTGTAGGAGCGGTGCACCAGAAAGCTTGGTGCCGAGCTCGGAACTGACGCCATAATGGTAGGAAGCTTCATTGCCATAAAAAATCATGAAGTTTTCCGCCAGAACTTCGCCCTGATATTTGGCCTTGTAGAGCACAGCTTCACCATGTCCTGCAAAAGCTGTAAACTGTTTAGTAAGAAAATCTTCGGAAAAGGCTACAAAACCATGGCGCCCAGCCGTCTGCATTTGGATTTCGTAAAATTCGTGGATGTCGGCGGGGTCGGTGCTCTTTTCGATTTCAATATTATTCTTAGCACCTTTGCGCAAGGCGCGACGCAAACGCTGACGCATGCCGGTGAGAATTTCGTCTTCCGACTTCTCCAGATCGAGAATCCCGGCAAATTCGACCGAGAGATACATCGGGGCGGGTTTAGCGCCGAGACGCTCCATCAGGGCGAGACTTTCGTGGCTGCGCTCGAGCTGGGGGCGGACCCGTACGAAGGCGCATTTATGCGCCTGGCCTTGCGTGCGCATATCAGCAAAAATGTGCTCGACCAAATCAAGTTTGCCCCAATTCAAAATCGGTCCGCCCGCAATTGCGAGGTGTCGGCCACGTTTGGCAGCTTCGACTACTCCAGCATAGGCCGCCAAAATCTGCGGCTGGCTACCGTCCTCCGGCTCGGTGACGGCGATGCGGCGCACAACGGCATTCCCCCGGCTGCGGTAAAATTCATAAAAGTCCCAGGACTGGAGAAAATTAGCCTCGGGATGGCTAGTTACAAAAGCGTCCCATTGTTTACGATCGGTAGCGTCAATAATTTTCATAAATTCCTCATTTTTTTACGGATTTTTTCGATAATTAAATTAATCAGATAGCGGCCTGGTTTCAAGACTAGATCCATAGCCGGGACAAATTCGAGATTTTTGCCCCCAAAACCAGTTTTGAAGGTAGTGACGCCGGAATACCGGTGATGTTTGGCACCCGGAGGAGCAATTCCCCAGAGGTTAAAGCGTTTCACTCCTAACCCCTTGAGATCACGCATGGCGCGCCAGAGCAAGGCATAAGAACCAGGAAGTTTGGAATTGCCCTCGGTCGACGCCGCTTCGAAATACTCGGCTTCGGCACCATCGATCAGAATTAAACCATAAGCCAAGGCTGTCCCCTCAGCGTCACGAGCGCAGTAGAGCCTGGCATTATCCCCGAAAGCTTGACGCTCGGCCAGCAAAGTATCTAAATCTGGCGGCACGAAATGCTGACGTTCGGCGGTCTGCACCTGAACAGCATGAAATTCCCGAAAAGCCGCCTCGGTACGGCTAAAGTCAACCTTGAGCCCGAGCCGATCGGCACGGCGAATTTCATAACGAGTCTGGCGACGCATCTTGGCCAGTAAGGTGTCTTCGGTCTCAGTAAGATCAATCATTACTGTGTGTTCAGCATGAAGATGCATCGGCGCGAGCCTGAGCCCGAGAGACTGCAGCTGCTCTATACGTGTAGGATTTTGGCGTTCTTGAATACGCAAACGCACGAAGACGCACCCTTCGACACGCCCGATCGAGCGGATCTGCTCAAACATCGTAGCGACTTTAGCATTATCTTCCCAGTCGATCAGCGGACCGCCCGGTATTTCCAGATAGCGACCACGCTTGGCGTTTTTGACGATCATTTGGCACCAGGCGTCCTGCAATGCAATAATCATTACTTTGTGACCGATCAATTGATTCATCTCACCCCAAGCTGGCGACTGGAGGAAATTCGAATTAGGGTACTGCTGCTGAACCGCAAACCAGCGCTCGCGAGCTTCAGATGAGGTTGGTTTCAGTCGGAGAATTTCGCTACTCACGATGGCTCTCCTTTATGGTTGAAACTGACTTCTGCAAGTACGGCTTGATCAAATCGCGCGCTGGCTGGAGCTGCTCCGGAGCATACCAAGTCGGTAAGTTGACAATTTCGGCAGACACCCGCACCGTGTGAGGACATTCACTGCTGGGAAAATCAGCCTCCTCCGCATAACGAGCGGGCGAGACTGGAGTATCGTACCAGATTTCGCGGAGATAAAAACCCTGTTTTTCCAACTCACTGAGTAGCCGATCTCGGTCATGAACCAAGAAATGTTCGCGGAGCGGCGTGCGCGGAAGAGTACCCAGCTGACGAAGGGCGAGCTTAGCTTGCCAGTGTGTGAGACGACGACTGGGATCAAGTTTAGCATCGGCGGAGCGAGCAATCCAGTGAAGTTTTATTAAAGCCGCAGTAATGACCTTGCCAAGGCAGCCAAAATGGTAACCGGCGCGAATCATGAGACCGAAAAACGGATACCAGCGATCACGCAGGCGGTCAGACATACGGGGAAGTTTAGTCGGTTTTGGAAGGGGGGAGGAATTTTCTGGCTTGCCTGGAACTTTAGTCTGGCGCAAAATCAGGGCTCCACCTTCGATCGTATCAATTGCCTTGCCCTTACCAAAACTCAACACGGTGGCAGCTCCAACAGTACCAACTTCGCGACCATCGGGGTAAAAGCGGCCGGCGGAGTGGGCCAAATCTTCGAGAATTAAAAGGTGGTGTTTGTCGGCGAATTCCTCTAGTAGAGACATCTCAAGCGGTAGCCCGAGAGTATTCTGGGCTACTATCATACTTACATTATAGCAAACCTTTAGCGTTTTGTCAAGACTTTTCCAGTCATATTGGAGAGTTTTGGGATCGATATCGACAAAAACTGGGTGACAACCGGCGGCACGGATGGCCCGAACCACAGCAATACAGGTAAGTCCCGGCAAGATAACCGAGCTGCCTTCAGGGGCAAGGGCGCGGATGGCTGAGGTGAGGGCCGAGCGACCAGTGTGAAAGAGTGAAACGGCTTCGGGATCAGCGCCATAACGCTGAGCGAGCTGGCGGCGCAGGGCGAGACTGTGCTTCGGCCCGCCACAGGCGAAAGTGTGGCGCAAAATCTGCCCGCTAGAATAATTGGAGGCTTGGCCGAGAAAGATCATCGGCGGCCTTTCTGGCGAGGGCGAGCGTTACTCTTGGGAGCATCCTTAGATGAGGCGGCTTTCGAGCTACGAGAAGCCGGGGTGTGACGAGCAGGCTTGAGCGGGCGGGCGATTTTGCGCCGCACCTTACCAAAACGGCTGGGCTTGGCGATTGAGCCTGAGGTGATCGCGCCCGGTAAGTCCGTGCGGGGCTGAAAGTCTCCCTCAAGCTGGCCAACTGGCACAAAATCAACTGCTTCGGTCAACTCACTCCTAATATCGTCCGAGCTAGGACGCTTGCGGGTCGTGGGCTTTTCTGCCTCTGATCCGTTCGCCTTCAGAGATGGAGATTTTTGATGGCGTTTCAGAGCAAGTGAAGCGGACTTTTCGGTGGAATCGTTGACTGGGGTGGGGCGATAAGTCTTGCGGAGCGAAGCTGAGGCCGAGGCGGAGGCGACGTCCGTGTCCGGCTTCCGCGAAGCCGAGACACGACGTAGGCTCGCCGAGGCCGACACTTCTTTGGCGTCGGTAGTCTTGGAGGCGACCTCGGCAACCTTGGCTTCATATTTGACAGCGGCGCTGTCTGCGTCCGGGATGACGATCCCCTCTGTGATGCGTTCGTCTTTGCGCAAAATTAATTTGGTCGGGACGTCGGCGGCCACAGGCTTAACATTATCGCGATCTTTAATGCTCGGCAAAGTAGGGGCAGGGGCTTTTTTTAGGGCGAGGGCGGCGGAAACTGCAGTCACATTGGCAGCATCGGTAGATGATAATTCCTCTTGCGAGAGTTTCTTGGGAGGGCGTCTGTAAGCTTGCACGATAGCTTTGGCTAACTGATCCGGATGAGAAATGTAGGGCGCGTGCGTCCAACCGGGAAAGAGTTTGAGTGTGCTGCCGCGGATCATATGATGCATCACTTCGGCCTGATGAGGCGGCGTCACGGCATCGGCTTCACCCCATAAAATCGACGTCGGTGTGTGAATGGTCGAAAGATCGAGCTCCTTGTCTGAGTCGAGCATATTGGTGAGGGTCTTTTTCATATTCTCCGGAGCACGAGCATAGTCCGTAGCGCCGGTCAATTTGTGCCAGAGCTTGGCGAGTCCAGGGATTTTTTTGAGAAAGCCTAGCTTTTTTGACAGAGAGCGGCTAAGATCACGCTTAGTAGAAGCTTCGTAGACGCCGGCGGCGTCAAGCAGGATGAGGTGTGAGAGCTTGTCGGGCTTCTGGCTACAGAGATTGAGTAAAATGCGTCCACCATTACTATGCCCTAAGGCAACGGCTCCAGCCGGAAGATTGCGGTCTGCCCATTTGACATACTCGGCAATCGTCCAAACTTTGCGCGAAGAGGTAGTAAGGCCGGGGACGTGCAACATTTCGACCTTAAAGCCTTGTTTTTCGAGCAATTTAATGGTCTGCTCCCAAGGAGCAACGGTGTAAGTCCAGCCGTGGATGATATATAGAACTGGTTTTTTCATTTAAGCCCCCAGTTAGCACGACGTTTGATAGCGGCAGCTTCGCGACGGGGGAGTTTGGCTGCGTCAGTCGGATCAGCTAAGAGCTGCTCGATAATCCATTCAAGGTATTGGCTACCCTTAAAAATCAGGACTTCTTCACCAGTAGTATGCTCTTCAATAAACTTCAGTGCCTTGTGCGGGTCAAGCGTAGTGCGAGCCTCGATGCCGAGCTCGCGCAGCCGGGGAGCAGTGTATTTTTTAGTGCGTCGACCAACTAAAATCACCATCTCGGGATGAGCCTCCGCGATGAGATCGGCAAGCTTGGTATGTTCTTGAGCTTCAAGTGAGCCTTGTTCCACGATATCTCCGATAATTAGCCACTTATGCCCAGCGTGGAGCTCTTTGGCCATTTCGAGAATACTCTGCATACTGATGAGGTGAGCATTATAACTGCTATCGATGATTTTGAGTCCATTTTTACCTTCGAAGAATGAGCTACGTCCGGGTGGCACCGGCATACCAGAAAAATCGGTCTTCAGTGGCAGCTCCAGATAATTAACCAAACGTTCAAGCATCAAAAGCTGAATTGTCAGATCACGGGGCTGAGGCTGAGCAAAGTGGAAGGCGGTGTTTTCAAAAACAAAATCGGTGCGCGTAGGGTAAACATTGTAGCGGCACAGCTCGGAGCGGCTAACCGGAATAACCTCGGCCTTAATATCGCTAGTAGCGGACACCATGGCAGGATTATCTGCGTCAATATAAACAGTCTGCTGTGTGAACCGAGGGAGTGCAGAAAATTCGTGTGCGATAGCATCCTCAAGTGACGGAAATTTGCCCTCTGCAACTTCTTTTTCGAACTGTATAGCATGAGAAAGCCCCAAAGACACCCAAAGCGTAACTTCGGGACGAAGCCAGCTGGCGAGAAATTCGGTCTCGTGAGGACGTTCACCGTCGATTTCTACGACATAAAACTCACCCCGACGACAATAATACAAGGCGCGCCAAGGAGCCTGCAAAAATAGCTTGAACCAACGTAGCTTCGATCCGCGGATGCCGTCCATGCCCAGCAAATCAAAGGAAACTCCAAAAGCCGAGTTGGCATTATGCGAATAGTGCGCGCGATTGCGCAGCTCAAATTCGACCAGATGCAACATGGTAGTTTTGCCAGCAGAACCGGTAATCGCAATAATCCGCGGGCGCCAACGCCGTAAAGCAAAATTCGCGAAGAAACGGAAATATCCAGCAGCAACAAAGTAGAAACGTTTCTTCAGACGAGATACCATACTCATGATATCAATTATAGCACAGAATTTGGATAAGAAAAATCGGCCCGTCCCCAAGCCGATTTCTTGAACCTTGAATTACATTTTGATTTCTGCATCGACGCCAGCTGGTAAGGAGAGATTCTGTAAAGAATCAATTGTCTTAGGGGTGGCATTGGAAATGTCGATCAAGCGCTTGTGAACCTTCATTTCGAAAGCTTCACCTCCGGTCTTGTAAACGTGGGGAGATTTGACCACGGTGAAAGTGCTGCGCTTGGTTGGTAGTGGCACTGGACCGGAGACGCTCGCCCCGGTGCGGATCGCGGTATCGACGATCTGCTTCGCGCTCTGATCGATCACGCGGTGATCGTAGGCTTTGAGACGGATGCGGATCTTGAGTCCTTCGTTCTTTTTGGCTTCTGTCATTGTTTCCTTCCCTACTCTATAACCTCAGATGGCCTCTAGACGGGCCGTCAATGAGTTTTTAGAGTAAAATATTAATAACTTATATCTCCATTGTATCACACTTGTGCTAAAAAGTCAAGATTTTAATGCAAAAACCCGCTATCGAAGCGGGTCTAATGCTCAAAGTTGCTCTCTCAAACAATCCAAAGGTAGCGCGGATCATGGCCACTGGCGAAAATTTTGCACATTTCCCGAACAAAGCACCACCGTGCGGGGATAAATTCGCCTTTTGCTACCAGGTCATCGATATCGGAGATTGTAGCCCAGGCGGCTGCATCAACTTCGCCAGGATTGAGGCGCAGGTCAGAGATCTCCACTTCACTGCGAGCGAAGAAAGTATCCATCCAAACATGGCCGCTAGGTGAACGCAAGACGAAGAAACACTGCTCAGCATCCAGCTCCAAACCCAATTCCTCATGAGCTTCGCGAAGGGCAGCGTCGTAACTGTTTTCGTCATACATGACGGAGCCCTCGGTCGTCGACCAGAGTCCAGGACAGCAGCGCAGGGTCGAAGCACGTTTCTGAATCAAAAACTCGCCACGACTGTTCATGATCCAAATACTGGCAGCCAGACGGTAATACTCGGGATGACGTTTAAAGTTAGCCTTCGACACAACAATCCCGGTGGAATTACTATGCTGATCAAGAATGAGCCATTTTTCTTCGGTAGCGCTCAAAATTGGTGTCGGTCGTATTGCCATTTTAATACCTCCTAACGAGTAGTAAAATGAGAGCTAAACTACTAAGTCCCCCATCTTCTGTATTTTAGCGTAGCACATAATAGATAACCAAGCAATAATTGAGCTACAAAATGGCCCCGTGAAGGAGCCTGTAAGGTACGACAGAAGCTAAGATACCGCTCGGTCATGAAAGATAAATTCAGTGGGGACTTCTGCCGCGGCCGCAAGGATATCCTTCCAGTGAGCGTAGAATTTCAGATAAGTCCCCGGAGAATAAACCAAGACCTTGGACTCCGGCTCTAATCGATAATTAATGAGATCAGTAGTGTTGGGCGGGTGCCCAATCTCCAGCCAGAGACGCCGGATCTGCAGCGCCAGTTCGGTCTGATAATCCGGCAAACCAGCAGCGTCACAAACGGCATCAATACCGCCGAAATGTTTATAATAGGTGCCATATTTAGCAATGCAATACTTGGTGACTTCGTCACGGTTTGGTCGACGTCCGACCGTAGCATAGGTCTGACGGAATGATTGCAACATAACTTCCCTATCAAGGGGCTTTGGGCTTGGCATATTTCCCTCCTCCTTTTTATGCAAATTTGCGCCACAAAGAGTAAATCGCTCCTATTCTTTCATTATACCACACATGTTTTAAAAAGTCAATGACATAATAGTGGCTGACGCCAAAAAAGAGGGGCCCGAGACTCCTCTTTTTTATGCTAGTCCGCTTGACTAATTCTGGCGGTGAAGCCGCCAGAATTAGCTGTGTCGGTTTGAAAGAGAAAAGGCAAAGCCTTTTCTCTTCACTCACCTCCTTACTATTTGATGATGCTGGTGACGACACCAGAACCAACGGTCTTGCCACCTTCACGGATAGCGAAACGGTCGTTGTTGTTCATGGCGATCGGAGCGAGCAATTTCACCTTGAAGGTGACAGTATCACCAGGCATGACGATTTCTTTGTCAGCTGGGAGCTCAACTTCACCGGTCACATCAGTAGTGCGGAAGTAGAACTGTGGTTTGTAGCCCTTGGAGAACGGAGTGTGGCGGCCACCTTCCTCTTTCTTCAAGATGTAAACCTGGGCTTCAAACTCGGTGTGTGGGGTAATGCTACCTGGAGCAGCGATCACCTGACCGCGCTCAATCTGATCGCGCTCAATACCACGGAGCAAGAGACCAGCATTGTCGCCGGCGCGACCTTCGTCAAGAGTCTTATGGAAAGCTTCGATACCGGTAACGACGGATTTTTGAGTGTCTTTGAGTCCAACGATTTCAACTTCGTCGTTGAGCTTGACGATACCCTGCTCAATACGACCAGTAGCAACTGTACCACGACCTTTGATCGAGAAGACATCTTCAATCGGCATCAAGAACGGTTTGTCGAAGTCGTGCTCCGGGATCTCAAACCATTCGTCCATAGCTTTGACGAGGTCCATGATGGCCTGTTCGTTGTCGGCGTCGCCTTCGAGAGCTTTGGCAGCGGATCCCTTGATAATAGGAGTATTGTCGCCATCGTAGCCGTACTTGTTCAAGAGTTCGCGGACATCCATCTCGACGAGCTCAACGAGGTCAGGATCAGCGAGATCCATTTTGTTGAGGAAGACGATGATTTTTGGAACGTTCACCTGGTGAGCGAGCAGAACGTGCTCACGAGTCTGTGGCAACGGGCCATCGTTAGCGGCAACCACCAAGATCGCACCATCGACCTGAGCGGCACCGGTGATCATATTCTTGATGTAATCGGCGTGACCTGGCATGTCGACGTGAGCGTAGTGACGATTGTCGGATTCGTATTCCTGGTGAGATGTAGCGATGGTGATACCGCGCTGTTTCTCTTCGGGAGCGTTGTCGATCTGATCGTAAGCAACGGCTTTATTGACTTCTGATGGGAGTTTTTTAGCGAGAACGTTTGTAATCGCTGCAGTAAGAGTAGTCTTACCGTGGTCAACGTGGCCCATCGTACCAACGTTGATGTGTGGCTTGGAACGGTCAAATTCTGCCATTCTTTCTCCTTTTGTATTAATTACATGTGTTAGAGCACTAATATCAACCAGCTCCAACTCTACTACTATATAATATATAATTTCCCCGAAGTTGTAAAGAGGTTTATCAAAGAAAATACCCCCTAGCTATTGCTGCGGGGGTTTGTAATGTCACTGCTTTTTCTTGAGGTGGAGCTTGAAGAGATCAAAGGTCCAGGTCGAAAGTAGTGCTAGCCCCAGACATAAGAGGACTTGCCACCATGAAAGCGGTGTAGAGCCGATCAGGCGACCGAGGAATGGAACATAAATAAACAGTAACAGAATAAGGATCACAATGGTATTAATAAGGACGATGATTTTGTCCTTGAAGTCCACGAGAAAATTCTTAAGCGCGAGATCGCCCGACTGCAGAACATAGACTACGAGGACATTCGCAAAGACGAGCGTGGTGAAGGCAAAAGTCGCGGCCAAAGCTTGTGAAGCGCCAGCGTGCAAAAGATAGGCATAGCTGAGGAAAGTTACGAGCGAGATGATGATTCCCTGCGCTAAGGATCTGAAAATGGTAACCTTGTCAAGGATGGGCTCTTTTAGCCTATGCGGTGGACGTTCCATAATATCGTGGTCGGGCTGGAGGCGCTGGAAGACAATGGAAGAAGTTGGGTCAATAATAAGCTCCAGCAAGACCACGTGAATCGGCAGAAGTAAAATTGGCAGACCAAACAGTGGAACTAGGAGCGACCCGACAATAATTGGAATATGAATGACGAGGATGTAAGCGATGGCTTTCTTGATATTAGCATAAATTGTGCGGCCGTTTTTAATGGCTTCGACGATGGTGTTGAAATTATCATCCATCAAGATGAGGTCGGAAGCCTCCTTGGCAACGTTGGTGCCGCGCAGACCCATAGCAATACCGATTGCGGCTTTCTTGAGTGCCGGAGCGTCATTGACGCCATCGCCGGTCATCGCAACTACTTCCCGATTGGCCTGCAGAGCCTTGACAATGCGCATTTTATGATCGGGGTAAACTCGGGCAAAAATGTTGGTGTCTTGCACGCGCTTTGCTAGTTCGGCGTCGCTCATAACTTCAAGTTCGGACCCAGTAATGACGGTGTCACTATGATTGAGACCGATCTGACGAGCAACCCCGGTCGCGGTCTCACCGTTGTCCCCTGTAATCATGATAATGCGCACGCCAGCATGATGACAGGCTTCGACGGAAGCTTTGACGCCCGCGCGCGGCGGATCGACTAGTGCGACTAGGCCTGCGAAAGTCAGCTGATTATCTTCTAGCTCCTCTGGGATTTCCGATACGTTCTCCCGTTTAGCGACGGCAAGAACGCGGAAGCCTTGCTTAGCATAAGCATTGGCTTGCTCGGCAATTTGCTGCTCGAGTTCCGGAGCAAGACGACATAAGGGCAAGATGCTCTCATAAGCGCCCTTAGCACAGAGCAGTTGCTGATCACCAAACTGCCAAATCTGACCCATCATTTTATCTTCATTATTGAAGATGTATTCGTGAACTAGCTGGTGCTGGTAGACCTCGGCCGATACACCGCGAGAGAAGGCATATTCCTGAATAGCGATTTCCATGGGATCATAAGGATGTTTCGGGCAAGCAAGAGCGGCGACCTCAGAAAACCGATCGTCAGAAGTGAAGGCGTCCTGAACGGTCATTTTGTTTTCGGTCAGAGTTCCGGTCTTGTCCGTACAAAGCACCGTGACGGCACCCAAAGTTTCCACGGCCTTCATGTTACGTACCAAGGCATGATGTTTGGCGAGGCGCCAGGCGCCCATAGCCAGAAACACGGTTAAGACGACTGGGATTTCCTCAGGGATAGTCGCCATTGCCATGGTCAGCCCAGGAATAATGGATTCGATGATACGCTTGCCAAGAGGCAGCTCGTGATTATAGAAAAAGTTTACGATCATCACAATAGCGCAAAAAGTGAGGCTGATGATCGTGCAGATGATAATGAGTTTGCGAATTTGGGTCTCGAGGGGAGTTTTTTCTTTCTCAATGGCACCGAGCGCATTACCAATTTTGCCATACTCAGTCTGCGTGCCGACAGCAGTGATCCGAATGACGGCTGAGCCATTAGCGACGTCACAGCCGGCATAGCACATGTTGAGTTTGAAACGTTCGTTGGAGTCGTCTTGAGAGTTTTTGTAAACGACGGCAGACTCGCCAGTAAGAGCAGATTCATTCACGCCGAGTCCCTGAGATTCGAGAATAATGCCATCAGCAGGGATTTTGTCACCTTCGTCCAGCAAGACAATATCGTCCACAACCACGTCTGCGCTATTGATGGTCTGTTTCTTGCCGTTACGGATCACGTCGACATTAAGAGCAGAGAGAGTATTGAGCGCCTCGAGGGCTTTGTCAGTCTTTCGTTCCTGAAAGAACTCGATGCCACTGACGAAGAATACCATCACCAGCATGATGCAACCGTCGGTGAATTCGCCTAGCAGAAAGTAGATACTAGCCGTGATGAGCAAAAGCAACAGCATTGGCTCGGAAAAGATGTGTAAAATTTTGCGCAGAAGGCTGGGTTTGGCCTGTTTGGTGGTTTCGTTGGCGCCGTGCTGCGCGCGCGACTCAAGCACCTCAGTATCACTGAGCCCAGAATAAGATTTGAGATTATTCATAAGTACTTATTATACTACCCAGACCTACTAGACGCAAGCATGTTCGAGCCTGTAACGACCAATAGCTAAGCTACTCGCTACCGAGATAAAATCCGCTGGGATTTGGCGACAAGATAATCAACCATTTGACCAGAAATGTCGTCGCCGGTGAGCAGCTGACAGCGCGGGAAGAAACAGGGGAAGTTGGCTTCGGCGGGATCGAGGATGACCGACTCGATATTCCTCGCGGCGCAAGATTGTTGAATGAGGTTTGATGTAGCTATGTTTTATTTAAATACAGGCCGTTTCTTGCTAGATTGGTAAAGTTCTGATCGTCGTAGTTTAGACCCGCTTTCATCGCCTCAAACATCTTCGGTATAAAAGGGCGGACATTGTCCGGCAACTGGTCGGGTTTTGCCCATAGAAACCCGCCATTTCTGTCTGGCTCACAGATTTTTGGGCTAGAGCCTCGAGGGAGCTCAGCAGCAAAAACCATACGCACGTAGTTCTCTTCATATTGATGATTTATAAAAACCAGCTTGACATTTTCAGGATATAAAGTGATGCCAGTTTCTTCTTTAGTCTCGCGAATTGCGCAATCTAGAAGTGATTCTCCCGGCTCCAAGTGTCCACTCGCCGCAAGATCATAATATCCATCCATATAGCCGGTATTTTGACGAAGCTGAAGCAAAGTTTCGCAAGTTTCCCCCTCCCCGCGATAAAGAAGCACAAAAGTACAATTGGTAGATTGATAGCGCGGCATTATTTCTTCCCTTTTCCATTTTGGCTACTATTTTTGATTTCCTCAATCTGATCACGAAGCATAGCGGCTTTTTCAAAATCGAGATTGGCGGCGGCGAGCTGCATTTGGCTTTGAAGTTCTTTAATCAAACTCGGGAGTTCTTCTTTCGGCACACGTTTCAAATCGAGACGGGCGACTTCTTCCTTTTCCGGAATAATGGCGCGGAGGCCGGCCGAAATTTCTTTTTTGACTGAATGGGGAGTAATATTATGATCAATATTATATTGTTGCTGAATTTCTCGGCGACGATTGGTCTCGGAGATGGCTTTATCCATGCTTTCGGTGATATTGTCAGCATACATAATCACATGGCCGTCAACATGGCGGGCGGCACGACCAATAGTCTGGATCAGCGCACTTTCGCTGCGCAAAAAGCCTTCCTTGTCGGCATCGAGAATCGCCACCAGCGAGACTTCGGGCAAATCAAGCCCCTCACGGAGCAAGTTAATCCCGACTAGGACATCATAAACTCCGGCGCGAAGATCGCGCAAAATGTCTCCACGCTCGAGTGTGTCAATGTCGGAATGGATGTAGGCTACCTTGATGTTGCGCTCTTTAAGGTAATCCGTGAGATCCTCAGCCATACGTTTGGTCAAAGTGGTGACGAGAGTGCGCTGCTGTTTGGCGATGCGGCGATCAATTTCGGCCATGAGATTATCAATTTGGCCGGCGCTGGGACGGACCTCGATCTCAGGGTCGAGCAAGCCAGTCGGGCGGATGACTTGCTCGGCCGGTTCGGGGGAGTTTTCGAGCTCGTACGGTCCTGGCGTAGCGGAAACATAAATTGCCTGATGAATACGCCGCTGGAACTCGGGAAACATGAGCGGGCGATTGTCCAAGGCGCTGGGGAGCCGGAAACCGTATTCTACCAAAGTGGTTTTGCGGGCATGGTCGCCATTATACATACCGCGGACCTGAGGCAGAGTCATGTGACTTTCGTCAACCAAAAGAAGGAAATCTTTCGGGAAGAAGTCGATCAGAGTGGCCGGCGGCTGCCCGGCTTTGCGGCCGTCAAGATGACGAGAGTAATTCTCAATACCCTTGACGAAACCGGTTTCTTTGAGCATTTCGATGTCGTATTTGGTGCGCTGGCTGAGGCGTTGAGCTTCGAGGAACTTGTCGTGTCGCTCGAAATATTTGAGGCGCTCGTCGAACTCGGCCTGAATGGTAGTCAGGGCGCGCTCAAGCTGATCTTTCGGGGTAGCGTAGTGAGTGTTGGGGAAGATGTGGATGCGATCGGGCTTTTCGCGAGTTTCGGCGGTCAGTGGGTCAATAATGCGGACGCTTTCGAGCGTATCGAAACCGAATTCGAAGCGAAAAGCCCACTCGCCGCTGGCGGGAAAAAGATCAATCGTGTCGCCCATCACGCGAAAATTACCCCGCTCAAAGGCCAAATCGTTGCGATGATACTGCATGGCAACCAGATAGATCATGAAGTTCTGCTGAGATAATTGTTGGTTTAGCAGTCCTGCGTTTCCTTCTTCGACCCGGCGTTCTCGCGGCCCGTCGTTACGGGCGCGAGCCGCCTTTTCCTCGCTCGTGGCGCTGCGGATGGTCTCAGACGAAAACGCAGGACTGCTGCCGGCACCTACCTCAGCAGAATTGCCTGAGAGAGCTTGTAGGGCTGCCTCGGTCAGCTCAGATTTCATGGTCTGCTCTTCGCCCTTGGAGAGAAAGTTTTCCGTCAAACTCCCAACAATCTGCCACTGTCCGTTCACTTTAACAAGCGGTAGCGACATTTCCGTATAATGATCAGGCGACCCGATACCATAAATACAGGAAACCGAAGCCACCACGATAGTGTCAGGGCGGGTCAGGAGGGCCACGGTGGCAGCGTGGCGCAGACGATCGATTTCGTCATTGATAGCAGAATCCTTTTCGATATAAGTGTCAGTGCTAGCGATATACGCCTCCGGCTGGTAGTAATCGAAGTATGAGACAAAGTAATGTACTTCGTTTCTGGGGAAAAATTCGCGAAACTCGGAATAAAGCTGGGCGGCGAGGGTCTTATTGTGAGCGAGGATAAGTGTAGGCTTCTGGATGTTTTGAATAATATTAGCCATAGTAAAAGTCTTACCAGAGCCCGTCACACCAAGCAGAGTCTGCTCGCGCACGCCCGCGCGCAAGCCGCTCGTGAGCTGCGCAATCGCGGCCGGCTGATCGCCAGTGGGCTGATATTTAGAGACAAGTTCAAACTTAGGCATATAATTATTATACCACTGAAAGCAAAAACGGACGCCGAAGCGCCCGCTAAAGAGCTGTCTTATGATCTGTTATTTTTTGCGGAAAACCATAAGAATAGCGAATAAGCCAATGCCGATCAAGCCTCCGATTACCCAGAGCACGGACGCATTGAGGCTAGAAGCTCCAGAATCGTTCTGTGCGTGACGGGCTGAATTTCCGTCTGAACCATCTTCGGTCGGAACAGCGTTAGCTGCAATCGCATGGACACGAAAACCCAGGAAATAAGAATTCTCAATCCCCGGCATTACGTCACCAATACCACCAAGTACCATGACGCTATCGTCAAAATTGGCGACCGGTATTTGCTCAGTCTTAATATAACGACCTTCGCAATCGTAAAAGTTCACAGCATCAATAAGGGGCTTAAGCTGCAAATTTTCATCAGAGCGGATCACGACCTGGCTGAGTGCGCCGATATTACTTCCACTTTCAGTAAGGCAGGCGAGATAAACCTCGTCGATGCCAGCCTCTAGGACTGATGGATAGAGAAACTGAGCCTGTACATCGTATGCTATCCCCGCTTCGCCCAAATCCGGATCGGCAGCATTACGACAGTAGCTCAGGAACTCATAGACCTGATCTGGTTCCAGGATGATGCTACCGCTCGCACAGTCGTCAAGTACGAAGTCATTCGGCTCAGCATATTCCGTAGTAACACTTTCGTGACGGATGAAGATGCTTTGGGTCTCGTCTCCGATCAGCGGATTGTCGCTCATCGCGTTCAAGATCGGGTGATCTGCTGGAGCGTCTTCGGTATGCGTCTCGATGTTGAAGCCTTCAGACTTATGCGGTTCAGCCGCTGAAGCCATCAGCGTGTTGGTGAGTAACAGAATCATAACCATAGCGAAACATTGATGTTTCATAAAATCCCTCCTTTTCTATGGTCGGCATAAAATATAGTTGCTACGACAGATTTGACAGAATCTGTCAGTCTTATATAGAATATCACGAATTTTAATGTAAGTCAACAGAAACGGCATCTTTCTATTGACTTTTCGACCTAAGTGTGCTATAATGGAAGTAGAAGGTGGCCTTACGGGGCTAGGCCTTGGAATTTTGCGGTACTGGGACGAGACTGCCCTGCCAGAAATAGGAGGAATGGAAATGAAAGCTATGGCATTTGACGACCCGAAGAGGGCACAGACAAGACTAATGGTGAGCGCACTACTGGTGGCGATTTTCACAGCGGTTTGTACGGTATTCTATTTGAAGTATATAATAGTGGCACAGCAGGTGACAAACGCTGCGGTTGCAGAAATGACCGACTTACCCTGGAGCACAACAGTGACACCACTGGTTAAAGTTTTACTTTTGACTGGCGCCGCACTGGGTGTAAGCGTCCTGGGTTTTATCCTGATATTTTGGTATTTGGCTGCGAAGGCCGAAAAATGTCAGGAAATTGAGCGGGAACGGGAAGTCCGTCGTCTCCGCCGGCGCTACGATTAGGTAGCGCTTTTTTATTGAGCTAGATCCTGGGCGGAGCGCCGGACTAACTAGGTAAAGATTCTCCGATCAGTTGATAAAATCCAGCCTCATCTAAGATAGGAATGCCCAATGTGGTAGCGCGGTCGAGTTTGCTTTTGCCGGGTTTCTGCCCCACAATGAGAGCGGTGGTGGCTTTGGTGACGGAACTGGTAACAGTAGCGCCGAGCTGGCGCAGCTTGTCTTCGGCTGCCTCGCGATCAAAACCGGCTAGAGTGCCGCTCACGATATAACTTTGGCCCGAGAGAGGTAGCTGGCTTTGGTCCTCATATTGGGGCTGGACGCCGAGTTCGCGCAGCTCAGTCAGCGTTTTGAGATTGTCCTCGTCAGCAAAGTAGGCGACGATAGATTCGGCGACAATTTGACCAACATCGGGGAGCTTTTGGAGCTCTTCCTCGGTGGCTTCGGACAGGGCCTCGATTGAGCCGAAATGATTAGCCAAGGTGATGGCGGTCTGAGTGCCGACATGACGAATGCCAAGCGCGGTGATGAATTTGTGTAAGGGAGGGGTCTTGGAAGCCTGGATGGCGTTCACGATTTTGCGAGCGGAAAGCTTGGCGAAGCGGCCGAGCTGAGCGACTTGCTCGGCTTTGAGGCGATAGAGGTCGGGGATGCTTCTGACGAGGCGTGCATCGATCAGAGCTTTGACGTTTTTTTCGCCGAGGCCGTCGATATTGAGAGCGGGTTTCGAAGCATAATACTCGAGGGAGCGTTCGAGGATGAGAGCAGAATTTTCGCCTTTGACTCGGTAGACTACTTCACCTTCGGGACGCTCAAACTCGAGGTCGGGATACTGGCGATGGAGCGCTTCAAGATAGTCAAATTTGACCGCATTCTGCGGGCGGAGACTTAAGAGGACTTCTTTGACCTGCGGGATAATATCCCCGGCTTTATAGATAATCACGGTGTCGCCGATACGGAGGTCGAGGCGAGCGATTTCGTCGGCGTTGTGGAGGCTGGCGTGACGCACTGTGGTGCCAGCGACTACTACTGGATCAAGGATCGCAACTGGGGTAGCGGCCCCGGTGCGACCAATACTAATCACGATATCCCGAACCCGCGTAGTGGATTCTTCGGCGGGAAATTTGAAAGCGACGGCGCCGCGAGGGGTTTTACCCACGATACCAAGGATCTGGTAAATCGCGCGGTCATTGATCTTGATCACCATACCATCAGTATTGAAGGGCAGGGTCTGGCGGTAGTCGGCGAGGCGGTCGATCTCGTGGAGGACGTCAGTGATATTGGAGAAGACTTTATCTTCCCCGCTGGTGCGAAAGCCGAGCTCGCGGAGCTTAGCATAAGCCTCAGCGTGAGTGGGGAGATTCGGCGTGACGAGGTCGTAACCCATAAAGCGCAACTTGCGGCTAGCGGCGATACGGGGGTCGAGCTGACGGATGCTGCCGGCAGCCAGATTGCGCGGATTAGCGAAAGGCTTTTCGCCGGATTTGATCTGTTTGGCGTTCAGCTCGTCAAAATCTTGCTTAAAAATAACGATTTCACCCCGGACCTCGACATGACCTGACTCATCGATGCGCAGAGGAATATTCTCAATCGTGCGAACGTTCATCGTGACGTCTTCTCCGACCAATCCATCGCCACGAGTCACAGCCTGGGTAAAAAGTCCGTCTTGGTAATGCAGGGCGCAAGCCAGCCCGTCCATTTTGATGTCAGTGAAATATTCGCGAATGCGAGTCTCGCGACCCTGGGTCAGCTCGGCGATAAGTTTGGTATTGGACTCGACCCATTCGCGGATCTCAGCTTCAGAGAAGACATCGGCCAGCGAAATCATCCGCTCAGCATGAGGGACCTTGGTAAATTTGTCTAAGGGACGCCCGGCGATGCGCTGGGTCGGTGAGTCCGGAGTAATAAGATCGGGGAATTCTTTTTCGAGCGTGGCGAGTTCATGTTTGAGCGAATCGGCGGCCGCCTCCGACATAATTGACTCGTCCAAAACATGGTAATGATAGCGGTAATCATTGATCAAGTCGCGCAATTTGGCGATGCGCGCTTCGGCTTCTTGGCGTTTAGTCACATTTCCTCCACAGTTGTATATATTATAGCAGGTTTTCAAGAAAATGCGGCTATTCTTTACAGTCAATTAGCCAAGAATAATAAGTATATAGATAGGATGCTGCGTAAATAAAGGCAAAGCAAGTCACTAGCAAGAGGCAGAACGGCACGATAGGCCAGCCGGACATCCAGCTAAACCAGCTCTTGAGGAACAGGTCCAGTACAATCACGGGCATCATAGTAATCACAAAAATCAGCGCGATCACAAAAATGAGATAAAGCAGGCGAAGTATGAATTTGATACGGCGACCAGACATAAGATCCGAGACAGCGATGAGGGCGGGCAGCGGGTACATGCCCGGTGCGGTGACGGCAACCAACGCCATGAGCGAACTAGAGAGAAGATAAGCGCTAAGCAGAATCATGAGTGCGGCAAAAATAAAGTAAACCAAAGCATAAAACGGAGTGGTCAGGAAACCGGTCATGACGGCGGCAGAGTAGGTAATAATGACGAACATAAGCGGAATAGCCTCAATGAAGATGACTACAAAGATGACGAAAGTTGAGAGGAGGGGGGTAAGGGCGTTATAGAGAGCATCCCGTAGCTTGGGATGGTGACCAGCGCGATAGTGCCGGAAAAGGAAGATCGCAACCAACCACATAATCAGAAAAAGCGCAATTGTAAACAGCATCTGGGCGTCGTCTTTGCCAGCACTGAGGCCGCCAGTAGTCACAGTCTGGAGCAAGATAAAACCGGCCTTGGTGAAGTTCCCTAACTTACCCATGTCGAGTTCCTCACTGGACGCATCAATGGCGGATTGAAATTGTTGATAAAATTCCTCGCTCATCAGGCCAACCAGGATAATGTAGAAGAATACCATAAGTAAAATAAAGGGCAGAAAGGTACGCCAATGGCTGAAAATCGATTTAAAAGTTAACACGGCGTGGCTAAGTAGACCTGGGGTATTAGTGCGGCGAAGGTAGTCCTCGCGGTAGGAGCGACGGAAGGAGCGGTGGGGGCAAACATGCTGGGAACGGAAGGTGGAAAATTTGGATTTTAGAGACTGAATTTTGGTCCGAAAAGAAGGTTTTTGGGGAGATTTTTGCTCTCTGGGAGCATTTTTAGCGGTTTTGGGAGGGGTTAAGTGCGTTTTGGGGTGTTTAGGCGGTCGGATTTTAGACGAAGCTCTAGCGGTTTCTCTGGGCTTCCTAGAAGGTGTTTTTGCCATGTTCCAGCCTTTCAATACGTTTTTCGATCGGAGGATGAGTACTAAAAAGGTTATTGATGGCACTCTTTTTGAGGGGATTATTGATGAAAAGGGCTTCGGTGGCAGGGTTTTGGTGGTGCATAGGGCGAGCATGGGTGTCGAGTTTTTTGAGGGCGGAGATCATCCCCTCCGGATAGCGCGTCAGATGTGCAGCGGAAGCGTCGGCGAGGTATTCGCGCTCTCGAGAAACAGCCATTTGCGCGACTGAAGCCGCGATCGGTGCTAGAATCGAGGTCAAAAGCAGTACGATCAAGCCAACTGGACTATTGTCTTCGTCGTCGCGGTGACTTGCCATCCACATCATGCGTACACCGAGATCAGAGATAAAACCAATAATACAGACTAGACCAAAAGTGATCATGGAGACCCGAATATCGTAATTTTTGACGTGCGAGAGCTCGTGTGCCATCACGGCAGTGAGTTCTTTGTTATCCATGATGTCGAGTAGTCCGGTAGTTGCGGCGACAATAGCATGATCGGGGTCACGACCGGTAGCGAAAGCGTTGGGAGCGGCATCGTTGATAATATAGACTTTGGGCATGGGGAGGCCGGCGGTGATGGTGAGGTTTTCCACGGTGTTATAAAGGCGGGGGTTGTCGCGTTTTTGAATTTCCCGAGCGCCAGTCATGGCAACCGCGAGCGGCCCGGCCAGAAAATATTGCACGATGGCATAAATCAGGGCAATGATGAAGACCCAGGCGACAATCCACCAATCATTCAGGAAATAAGCAAAGGCCGCACCAATGGCGGCAATAGCCAACACGAATCCTAGCATAATGAGGACGGTATTACGTTTGTTGGCGGCAATTTGCTTATACATAATCAGATTCCTGAAGCGACATCAGACCGGTTGACCTGATGTCGTGATAGTTAGTAATTAGCTAAATTTAACTTCGGGGGCTTTTTCGATTTTAGTGCGTTCTTCGTCGGGGACTTCGAAATAATCGCGAGGTTTGAAGTGCCCAATCATAGAATTAATGAGGTTAGTCGGGAACATTTTTATCTTGGTATTGAGGGACTTGGCGCCAGCGTTATAGAAACGGCGAGCGGCCTGGATTTTGTCCTCAACGTCCTGGAGCTGGATTTGGAGCTGCTGGAAGTTAGTATTAGCTTTAAGCTCAGGGTAGGACTCAGCAATCGCAAAGAGGCGGCCGAGGGCGCTTTGCATGGAACGTTCAGCTTCGGCGGCGCCATTGACGGTCTTGGCGCTCATAGTGGCAGAGCGAGCTTTGGCGATTTCCTCAAAAGCACCCTTTTCGTGTTTGGCGTAACCTTGGACGGTCTCAACGACATTAGGAATGAGATCGGCGCGATATTTGAGCTGGACTGTGATATCCGACCAGGCTTCATTGACCCGCTCGTCAAGTTTGACGAGACTATTGTACGTGGTCCAGAACGCTACGACGAGAATAACGACGACGACCAGGATGATAATTAAAGCAATATTCATATGTTCTCCTAGATTATGCCTCCATTATAACATGTTTTGAAAGAGTATGGCAATTAATCCAGTCGCGGCAGCTACGCCCATGAAGACCAACCAAATGATAAAGACGCAGAACTGAGAACGAGCGAAATTGCGTAAATTGTGGTTCTCGGCAGTGAGGGCAAAGATGATCAGAAAAATCCAACCAATAATCGGAATAGCGAAGAGGATTTCGTAGCCGAAATATCCCCACATAGAGATCGGTTCGTATCCGGCTGGGATTTTAGGTGTGCGGTTGGTGTTGTTTGCCATGTTGTATTCCTTTTATGGTTAGTTTAATGGAATTATAAGGCCTTTTGGGTTAAATGGCAAGAGTGGTATGAGGGCATATGATAATATAGCCTCACCCCCTCTATCCTTCGTCCGTAGTGGGTTCGTCGATCTGTACTACGGTTCTCTGAGGGCCTTCGGCATCTATGGTTACGGTTGGTCTTCGTCATCCGTGGCGTTCACCTCTGTTACTTCTGCTACCGCGTACTACCTCGGCTTCAATGCGTCTGGCATCGGCTCGTCGCACGGCCCGAACGCTCGTTGGGTTGGTTTCCCCATCCGCTGCCTAGCCTATTAGTGGAATATAGTGGTAATTCGGATTCTGTGGTACAATGTGATTGTGGCACTGTGGCGGAGTGGTGACGCAGCGGTCTGCAAAACCGCGTACACCGGTTCAATTCCGGTCGGTGCCTCCATGGTTTTGGTAACAATTTTTGTAGGCGAGGCCTAAATGCATATATAATATAGCCTCACCTCCTCTATCCTTCGTCCGTAGTGGGCACGTCCATCTGTACCGCGGTTCTCTGAGGTTCTTCGGCCTCGCTGGTTACGGTTGGTCTTCGTCATCCGTGGCGTTCACCTCTGTTACTTCTGCTACCGCGTACCTCCGCAACTTCAATGCGTCTGGCGTCCACCCGTCGCACGGCCCAGACTCTCGTTGGCTCGGTTTCCCCCTCCGCTGCCTAGCCTATTAGTTTATATATAGTGATGGTCAGTAGATAATATGCATTCACAAGTAGA
>CANBER010000012.1 GCA_947367795.1 uncultured Candidatus Saccharibacteria bacterium | reverse complement strand
TTGATCAGAATGAGCCAAACTGCGTAGCCGATGATCAGGGCGAAGTGCACGGGTAGGACGGTGGTGCCGGCAGCGTAAGCAAGGAGTACGAAGCTGATACCGACGATGAAATCTACCAAACTGGAGCGAAGATTGAGTAGCCAATAGCGATGGTTGACGGCAAAAATTCGCCACTTGGAGACGACGACGAGGATGAGACCGATGATACAATTGCCGGTGATAATAGTGGCGCCGATAGACGCGATAGCTAAGAGAAGATTAAGTATAACATGGAGAAAAGAGCTTAAGATATTACGACTTTTGCGGATAAAAATATAATCTGCCATGTGTTTCATTATACCATAGTGACGAGGAAGAATTAGAAAAATTCCTGTGCTTATAAATCTGTGCTATAATTGAATAATGGATTCTAAACCGAAATTCTTGCAAAAATATCCGCTGTTGAAAGATCTGTTGAGCCTGGCGTTGTTTGTGATATGCGTGGTGGTGGGTACGGTGATTTTGAATGCTTTTGTATTTCGTTCGTATAATGTGGTGGGATCAAGTATGGAGAACACCCTACAGAATGATGATCGGGTGATCGTAAATCGTTTGCCGGTGTCATGGTCGCATTTTTTGGGACAGGAATATGTACCGAAGCGGGGACAAATTATTGTATTTGCCAATGGCGCGGCGAGTGGTCCGCTGACTTGTGAGGCGCCGGTGGGTCAGGTTGACCAATATATTATTAAACGGGTGATTGCCTTTCCGGGGGAGCGGGTGACGGTGAAAAATGGGGTTTTGAAGGTATATAATGAGGAACACCCTGATGGGTTTTTGCCGGACGCGGATACACGGGTAGACGCGACAAATGGTCCAAAGGAATATTCGTCAGGTGATGTGGATATGATCGTGCCGGAGGGCGAGATTTTTGTGGCGGGCGATAACCGTGAAGGTTCACACTCGTTTGATTCGCGTTCGGGACTAGGGACGATTCCATATTGCCGGATTATTGGCCCGGCGGCGGTGCGGATTTATCCTTTTGATAAAGTGCAGCTGTTTTAGTGAGGTGAGATGTACGGGCAGGAGATGCGCTGGCAGATTCCGGGGCGGAAGCGGAAGCTTTTGGCGTTTGCGGATTTGCATTTTTGTGAGACGCTGAGGGGAAAGCGCATAGATTATATTGAACGATGTTTGACTCAGGCGACGAAGCGAGAGCAAGTGGATTATATGGTGTTTTTGGGGGATTTGATTGATGCGGTGGATGTACTAGATGATAGGAAGCTCAAAGAGGAGCTGGAAGGATTTTTAAAGAGGTTGGCTAAACTCACGCCACTTTTGATTGTGAGTGGTAATCATGATATAAGCCATTATGGCGAGCAAAAAATCGTCGATCAGGCAGGAAAGGATAAATGGTGGGGGTGGCTGAAAGATCTAAGTCGGCGGAATCAGCGGATTTTTGCGTTTTTAGAGGGTGAGACGGAGCGGGAAATGATTTATGATGATGGCGTGATGAGGGTGTTAGGTTTGAATCTACCAGAGACGTGCTATCCGACGGATTTGGATGAAGGGGCTGTCTCAGCGGAAGAATTTCGTAAGTATGCGGAGACGAGGTTGCCGCAACTAATGGCGGCGCCAGAGCGAGAGTATTATCTATTGACACATAATCCGCAATTTTTGAGTACAGTGAGGCTGGATCCGAAAATCGCTGTATTGACGGGCCATATGCATAATGGTTTGATACCGCCAGTGGTGGATGAACTCTTAAGATTTACGCATCGTGGGCTGATCGGTCCGGGATATCATGATAGCCGAGGCCAGAAATGGGAATATATACCTCTTGCCAAGGCTGCGAGATATCGACCGACGCTGCGGCGTCCGTGGTTGACATTGAATTCGTGCGCGCACCTACCGCGGGATAATTGGATGTGGAAATGGGACAAAGTATTTCCGGCGGTGAGTTATACGATAGTGGAAGGAGGAGAAAAATTGCGGCTTCGGGTGAGATATTTCAAATAAAAATCCCGGCCGAGCCGGGGGTGAGGAGCTTACTATAAGGTGATGCTGTCAGCTCGATGGATGGTGGTGCGCGTCACGAGATGATCGCCAATTACGCGGTGGGTGATGACGAAGGGGTTCAGGTATTTGATGACCATGGTGCCGTCTTTGGAAGTGATCCAGTCTTCGGCGAAATCCAGGTATAACTTACATCCCTGCGGCCCAAACCAAACCGTCGGGACAAGTGTCGCGAAACGATCGGTGTGGTTGACGACAAATTCGGGGACATCTCCTGCGGTGAGTCGCTGCCAGCGTAAAAACTTAAATTTGTTATAGTAGCTGACGTAGCGATCACGTTGATCCCGAAAATGCTTGTCGGGATGCATCCGGAAATAGTCGCGATTATGGACGGCGAGATAGCCACCGTCGATCTCGATGATTTCCTGTTTGACTGCGGGGATAATAGTAGTGTCTTTGGTGGATCGGATGATTTGACCGTTTTCAGGGTCATTGATCTGCAACTCGGGTTCGGCGTACGGTGGGAAGATAATGGTTTCCCCGCCGAATTCGTGCAGTCTGTCGGTGAGCTGACTGAGAAAACGCGAATTGGCCGCAACACTGGTTTTGGGCTGGTCAGACGGCTGAATGAGCGGAGTGAAAACGATCTCGCCGCGTTCGGACTGCGGATGACAATTGTATTGCAGTTCGATTTTGACCCAGCACGAACGCATGATCAGATCATCGGGTTTCGAGTAGAGGATCTGCCCACGCGTGACTGCGATCAGGCGTGTCGGATCGCCGCAATGCATATGGCGCATGTCCTCTTTGGTTGCCTTCATAATTTTGTTGAAAGTTTTCATCTTAATTCCCTCCTTTTAGATGAAAAACTAGCTCCAGGTGAATTTTAAGGAACTAGTTTAGAGTATGTCTCTCTTTCTATTTTATCACAGATCGTGTGAAAAGTCAATAGTTTTGGAGGATTTTGGGTAGAGTTGGCAAATTTGGGACGATTTCATAGAGGTAAAAGCCGGATTTGACATAAGTAGAATTTTTTGCAATAATGAGGGAATGAAGAATATTTGGGAGGAACTGCCGGCAGGGTTTACGGCGTTGGCGCCGATGGAGGGTGTGACGGATGTGATTTTTCGGCAGGTGATCGCGCGGGCGGGACGTCCGGACGTGTTTTTTACGGAGTTTACGAATGTTTCGAGTTTTGCTTCGGAGCGCGGACGAGAGAGCGCGCTGGAGCGGCTGATGGTGGCGCCGACGGATTCGCCAATTATCGTTCAGATTTGGGGAAAGAATCCAGAGCATTTTGCGGAACTAGCGGGGGCGCTGGATGAGTTGGGGTTTGATGGGCTGGATATTAATATGGGCTGTCCGGATCGGCATGTGAATGCGGCGGGGGGAGGCGCGGCGATGATTCGCACGCCGGAGCTGGCGGTGGAGTGTTTGCGACGAGCGCGAGCGGCGACTGAGTTGCCGGTGTCGGTGAAGACGCGGCTAGGGTATACGGCGGTGGAGGAATATCGGGACTGGTTGCCGAAAATTTTGGCGGAGAAGCCGGCGGCGCTTACCGTGCATCTCAGGACGCGCAAAGAGATGTCGAAGGTGCCGGCGCATTTTGAACTGATTCCAGAGGTTGTGGGGCTAGTGAGGAAGTATTCACCGGAGACGAAGTTGATCGTGAATGGGGATATTAAGGATTTAGCGGGAGTGCAGGAGCTACGCACACAATATCCGCAAGTGGATGGATATATGATTGGGCGGGGGGTGTTTGGTAATCCGTATTGCTTCACTAAGCACACGCCGACACGTGAGGAGTTGATGGAGTTACTAAAATATCACTTAGATTTGTTTGATGAAATGGATGCGGGTCTAAGGAGTAAGCGAGCGCAGGCGCTGAGCGAGGGGGTGGATGTGCCGGTGCGAGGGTTGGCGTTTGATCCGTTGAAGCATTATTTCAAGATTTATGTGTCAGGATTCCCTGGTGCGGCGGAGCTACGAGCGAGGATGATGGAATGTAAAAATACTGCCGAGGTGCGTCGGGTTTTGGCGGATTTTGGAGACTAGGCTATTGACTTTTTGACATAAGTGTGCTATAATGGAAGGATAGGCTGAAAATAGCTTGCTCTTTAAACTTCAAAGTAGAAATGGAGGGGTGATACTTGGAATCAACGAGAAAAACATACGTTTGGAGTGAAGGTAAATCGGCTAAGGTTAATCTGGTGACTCTGGTAGGATTGTCGCAGGCATTGGCGTATACTGTTGTCGTGGTGGTAAGATCGATTTTGGCGCAGGAATTGACGATCGATGCTTGCGGAGTGCTATTTGGAGGACTAGGTTATATAACCTGGGGTTATATCTGGTGGCGGTTGATTGCTCCAGAGCTTGTCAGCGCACGAAGTATGTGGCAGTGGCCGAAGCCGTTAAGAATGCTAGTTGCAATAATGATATTGCCATTTGTCCTAACGGCAGGATTCGTCACGGCGGAAATGATGATGGTGCAATTGCAGTCCTTTCTGGTCCTCTGCGGAGGTCAGGTGGCGGTGGACTTTGTGCGCATGTGGCTGAACTATAAGAAGAGTCCATATAACGGACGGGGATTTTTCGAATACTGTAACTTAGAGCGTAAACTTTGAAGCTTCAAAGGCCCTGCCGGATGGCGGGGTCTTTTTATGGATGAGAATAATTAGATATTGGGGTTATTTTCTGGTTTGCCGGTACGGTTGGACTGGGGCTGGTCATTACGATAGCTAAACATGATGGGGGTACCGACAAAGGGGTATTTTTCGCGGATTTTGCGCTCGAGGAAGCGTTTGTAAGACCAGTGAAGTAGGCCGAGATCGCGACCGTGGACGACGAACCAGGGTGGACAGATGTCGGTCTGGACGATGTATTTGAGCTTAGGACGGGTATTTTTGAGGCCGGCAGGAGGATGCTCGATGATGGCTTCGGAGAGGATTTTGTTGAGCTCGGAAGTCTTGATTTCTTGATGGCGAGTGGCGTCGATTTCGGTGGCGAGCTCGAAGAGCCTGGTGAGGTTGTGGCCGGTAACACTGCTAGTGATGAGGACAGGAGCGTAGGGTATGAAGTTGAAGTCGTATTCGAGATTGTCCAGGATTTCGTCGGTGTTGTCGACAAGGTCGGCTTTGGTGAGAACGACGATGATTCCCTTGCCGGCTTCGATAATTTGGCCGGCGAGAGACTGGTCGAGCTTGGAATGGGGCTCGGTGGCGTCGACTAGGAGGGCGCAGATGTCAGCTTCTTCGATGGCAGCGAGAGTACGGAGGGCGGAGAATTTTTCGATGCCGACTTCGCGTTTGCCGGGTTTGCGTAAGCCAGCGGTGTCGAGGATTTCGAGAGTGTGGCCGTGATAGCGTAGTTCGATGCGATTGACGTCGCGGGTGGTGCCTTGGCGGGAGCTGACGAGGGCTTGCTGCTTCTTCGCGAGGCCGTTAAAAAGGCTGGATTTGCCGACGTTGGGGCGTCCAATGAGGGCGATTTTTAATGAGCTGTCGGCGACTGACGACCAAGTTTCCTTCTTTTCGAAACCCGCTTCGTCGTCGCCCGTCGTTACGGGGACTCCTCGCTTCGCCCGCTCCCAGTTGGTCGCGGAGAGTTTCGAAGCAGTAGAAAACTTGTTTCCAGTCGCCGACAGTTCTTTTAAAATTGCTTCTTTGAGGTCCTTGATGCCTTGGCCAGTTGTGGCGGAGGTGCGGAAAGTTTGATCGGGTTTGATGCCGAGGTGGAGAAACTCGGCGTCGGGTAGGCTGTCGCCGAGATCGGACTTATTGAGTAATAAGAGAACTGGTTTGCGGGATTTGAGGGCCTTTTTGGCAATATCACGGTCGTCCTGACTGGGATATTTGGACGAATCGAGAGTGAGTAAGATGAGGTCGGCAGAATCAATAGCATCGGCGATTTGATCTTGGATGCCGGCTTCAAATTCGTCGCTAGGGTCTTTGAGCCCGGCGGTGTCAATCAGGAGAAAGCGGTCGTCGATGCGGGCGATGACATTATCGCGCGTAGTTCCCTCTTCGCGGGCGACGATGGCGATGTTTTTGCGGGCAAAACGGTTAAGCAGGCTGGATTTGCCGGCGTTGGTTTGGCCAATGAGGGCGACGATGGGGAGTTTTTTCATATAGGTTTATTATAGCACAAATAAAAGGGTTTATCTTTCCATTATAGCATACTTTGGTTAAAAAGTCAATAGTTTTGTCGGAGATTGGGGTGATTTTGTGATAAAAAGTGGAGATATGGTATGATAAGAGTATGAATTGGGCTAAAAAGACTAAAAATCGCTTGCAAAGCGTAAATGGTTCATGGTGTGAGAAACTGCGAGAATTTTGGCAGACAAAGTGGCAGTATCTGCTTGTGGTGGTGTTTGGTTTGATTTTGACGGTGACGCTTTGGGGTGCTCCGGGGAGATTGTTGATTGGGGACGATGCGGCGTTTCAGGCGGTGCGTTTGACGGGGGCGCTGCATGGCTGGATGGATGGGCAATTAATCCCACAAGTTGACCCGAGAGCGCTGGGAGGATTTGGCTATGGGCATAATTTGTTTTATGGGCCGCTCTTGACATATGCTGCGGGGTTGTTGAGACTGGTGTGCATGTCGTGGCCGGTGGCAATTAATTGTGTGATGACGCTTTGTTTAATGGGGGCGGGGCTTTTGATGTGTTATGCGATGATGCGTATTAGCCGTAAACAGATTTTGGCGGCGACGGCCGGAGTGATGTATATGGCAATGCCGTATTTCTTGATTAATTTGTATCAGCGAGTGGCGCTGGGTGAAGTGGCGGCGATGGTGTTGGCGCCGTTATTGATTTTAGGGTTATATCAGCTGGTAAATCAGGAGGAAGGCGCGGTACGCAATTTGGTGCTTGCGGGGGGGGGTATGATTTTGACGCATTCGTTGTCGACAGTGGTGTTTGTATTGATGGCGGCTGTTTATGTACTGCTGAACATAAAGCGAGTGTGGAACTGGGCGACACTGAAGAAAGCCTTGCTCGCGGTGGCGGTGGTCTTGGGGGTGACGGCGTGGTTTTGGTTGCCGATGTTAGAAGTACGAGCCACGGGGTATTACGGCATATTTGATGCGGAATATAGTGATTTGCATATGGGTGCGACGGCAGGGATGTTGAATGGAAGACGAGTGCCGATAGCGCAGTTGATTAATGCCGATTATGACATTAATGTGAAGACGGATCAGAATGTGACGGTGGGGATAGTGGCGGTCTTTGTGCTAGTGATGTTCCCTTTGGTACGGCGAAGGATCGTGCGCGAGCCGGAGCGGCGGATGGTAACGATCCTGTATGGGATGGGGATAGGTGCGCTGGT
Source organism: uncultured Candidatus Saccharibacteria bacterium (assembly GCA_947367795.1). Lineage (GTDB taxonomy): Bacteria > Patescibacteriota > Saccharimonadia > Saccharimonadales > Saccharimonadaceae > Nanosyncoccus. The sequence continues at coordinate 22,260 of CANBER010000012.1, read as the reverse complement.
GCTGATGACGGCGGTAGTGGATTGGCGTTTTATGCCGAAAGTATTACACATTTTGCAGTTTCCTTGGAGGTTTTTGGAGGTGTTTGCGGTAGTGATGAGCGTGGTGGGGGCTTATACAATATATGAGCTGATTAAAGAGGTGCGCAAAATGCCTACAGAAGTATTAACGGTGATAGTGGGGTTTGTCGTGATTTTGCCGGTGTCGGGGATTTATCAGTATCAAGAGACGCGGAGGCTTGGGACGGGCGTGATGCCGGAGGCGGTGGTGGGAAACGGAAGCATTGGTTGGCAGGCGGAATATTTGACATTGGGAACTTTGTGTGTGGATGGATTTGAGGCGAAGGATGTGGTCGAAGGATGTGATTTTAAGCATGTACAAGCGCGTTTGGATGCGCGGGGACAGGCGCTTCGGATCAAGAGTGGAGAGGGAGAGGTGCGTGAAATTCGACGCGACGGGACGCATTTTGAGTTTATAGTCGATGGTGAAGACGAAATAAAAGTGGAATTGCCGCTGATCTACTATCCGGGGTATGTGGCAAAAACAGATGGTAAAAGGTTGGAGATTAAGCCATCGCAAGATATGGGACTGGTAGAGGTGACAGTGCCGGCGGGCGCAAAACAGCGTACAGTGGAAGTGCATTATGGGATGACGACGGCGACGAAGGTTGGCTTGGGGATATCGGTGCTGACGGTAGTGGGTTGTGCAGTTATGAGTGTGCGTAGACGTCAGGCTCGATCGATGACTCGATGAACTCCTGACGAAAAGAAAGAGATATGTTATAATTAGACTATGACAGAAGAGACCGAACGGACGAAAAAGGGTTTTGGCACGAAAATTGGGAAGTTTTTGAGTGGAAAATGGCACTATTTGATTGTGTTGGTGTTTGGTTTGATTTTGAGTGTGGGGATATGGGGATTTTTGGATCGGACCATGGTGGGGGACGACTATGCTTTTCATATCAATCGTTTGCAGAGTGCTTCTAAGGGCTGGGCGAATGGTCAGATTTTACCACAGGTGGATCCAGATGCTTTGAATGGGTTTGGATATGCGTATAACTTGTTTTATGGACCGTTGTTGTCGTATCTTGCGGCTGGGTTGCAAGCATTGATTGTGAATTGGGCGATAGTGATTAATATAGTACTGGTGATTTGTATGTTGGTGTCCGGGATTTGGATGTGCTATGCGGTACAGAGGATTAGCCAGAATCGGGTGTTAGCGGCGCTGGTGGGTATAATATATATGGCGGCGCCGTATCATTTGACGGACCTCTATTCGCGGATGGCGTTGGGAGAGGTGGCAGCGTTGGCGGTGGCGCCAGTGCTGATTTTGGGGTTGTATCAATTGACGGCCCACGAGAAACACGCGGCGCGGAGTTTGGCGATTGGGGCGGCGCTGTTGATTTTGACGCATAGTTTGTCGGCGTTGTTGTTTGCATTGATGGCGGCGGTGTACGTGATTTTGAATATTCGGACGATTTTTAACGTGGAGAGTATTTGGCGGATGGTACTCGCGGTGGTGGTAGCCTTACTTTTGACGGCGTTTTTCTGGCTACCATTAGTAGAAGCGAGGATGACGGGGATTTATGGAGTGTTTGATGATGGGTATGCTGAGACATATTTTGGTGCGAATGGGCAGAGTTTGAACGATCATCGAGTAGGGCCAGAGAAGCTTCTGGTGACGGATTCTTATGGGGGCGCGTGTGATTTAGCAGTAGGCATTATTGCGCTAGTGGGGGTGATCGGATTTTTGCTGGTACGGAGCCGAATTGAAGATAAAACTGAGCAGAGATTCGTGACGTCATTATATATAATTGCGCTGCTTGCGGTGGCTGGGATGAGCTCGTTGATTAATTGGCACATGATGCCGATGCTTTTGAAACAGATTCAGTTCCCTTGGCGGCTGATGGGGGTCTTTACGCTCGCGATGAGCGTAGTGTCGGGCTATACAATCTTTGCGTTAATGAAGGGTTTAGCGGAAGATAAACAGCGGATTTTGGTGGTGATAGTAGGGGTAGTAGCGCTATATCCGGTGATTGGTGTGTTTATGCCGAAGGAGGAGCGGCATCTAGCGGTGGGGGATAGTTCGTGGACGGAAATTGGGAGCGCAAGTTTAGGCTGGCAGGCGGAATATGCGCCAAAACAACTATTGTGCTCGCCAGACGATCCGGAAGAGGTCAAACAGGGGTTTGCCTGTAGTTTGGGTAAAATTGGTAAAGTGATCGATGAACGTGGTGTGAAGATTGCACGGCTCAAAGGGCAGGCACGCGTGATGCAGGTAGAAAAGGAAGGACTTAAGATGAAGTTTGCGGTGCAGGGCGGTGCGAGCGACACTGTGCTGGAGTTGCCATTGATCTATTATCCAGGATATGCGGCGAAATTAGACGATGAAGTATTGGAGGTGGGGCATTCGGAGAGGTTGGGCCTGGTAACGGTAGCTATACCAGAGGGGATGAAGGGGGAGGTGGAGGTTTATTACGGCTTGAGTCGAGCGACAAAGATCGGTATGATGGTTTCGGCGGTGACGGCGGGATTGGGGTTGATTTGGGTGATAATTTCGGGAATTCGAGATCGGCGTGTACGCAAAAAACATCAAGAGATGAATCGGTTGATGGATTCGGTGCGTCAAGTGATGGAAGAAAACCAGGCGAAACAAGAGATGGAGGATGACGCGATGCGGATTGGGGGTGAAACAGAAAAAGTCAATGAGAAGCAGCTCCAAAAAACGGAGGTTGCAAGGGAGAACGTAAAACCTAAGAAAACGGCGAAAACGAGTGCTAAGCGGTCGAAAGAAGTAACAAAACCGGATGATAAATCGTCGACTAAGACCGAGAAAAAGACCAAAATTACGGCAAGGAGCGCTGTGGAAACTGATGAACCCAAAGTTACTAATGTAAAAACGAAAACTACGCGGATTAAAGCGGGTAAAAAGGAGGATAAAGTATGACCAAGAAATTAATATCGATTGTGGTTCCCTGCTATAACGAAGAACCGACACTAGAGAAGTTCTACGCGGCGATTACCAAGATTAGTCGAGAGATGTCGGAAGTAGATTTTGAGTATATTTTCATTGATGACGGTAGTAAAGATGGGACTTTGGCGGAAATTGAAAAGTTGCATGAGAAGGATAAACGGGTGAAATTCGTGAGTTTTTCGCGGAATTTTGGGAAAGAGGCCGGGATTTTGGCAGGGTTGGAATATGCAAAGGGTGATTATGTTGCAACGATGGATGCGGATTTGCAGGATCCGCCGGAATTATTGCCGGAAATGTATGCTGCGGTTTCGAGTGGGGATTACGATTGTGCAGGGGCGCGGCGAGCCAGCCGCAAGGGTGAGCCACCGATTCGGAGTTTTTTCGCGAAAATCTATTATTTTATTGTAAACAAATTATCAAAAGTTGAAATGATAGAGGGAGTGCGGGATTTTCGGCTTATGTCACGCCAGATGGTGGACGCGGTGATCTCGATGCGAGAATATAACCGTTATTCGAAAGGGATATTTAGTTTCGTGGGGTTTAGGACGAAATGGATTGAGTTTGATCACGTAGATCGGGTGGCTGGTGAGACGAAATGGTCGTTTTGGAAGCTGTTTGTGTACGGGATTGAGTCGATTTGTGCGTTTTCGACAGTGCCGTTGGTGCTTTCCGCGGTTTTGGGGCTAATTTTTTGCCTGGTGGCGTTTATTATGATCATTGTGATTGTAGTGAAGACTTTGGCGTTCGGAGATCCGGTAGGAGGGTGGCCGAGCATGATTTGTGTGATTTTGATGATGGGTGGGCTGCAATTGATGGCGCTCGGGGTGATTGGGCAGTATCTCGCGAAGACCTATTTAGAGACGAAGGGGCGGCCGATTTATCTGGTGCGAAAGACGGAAAAAGATCTCGACAGAGAGAAGAAGTCGTGATATACTAGCGGTACGTGGTCTCGTCGTCTAGTGGTCCAGGACGCCTGGTTCTCATCCAGGAAATCGCGGGTTCGACTCCCGCCGGGACTACCACGTACAAGACGATAAGAGTTTTAAGGGACTCCTGCAGGGTAAATGTGGGGGTGTTTTTGGGTTTTTACCCTGTTAGGTATTGACAAAATCGATAATGTGTGCTACAATGGAAGTATAAGCAGTAAATGCTGATGGTTTTGGCATGAGCTGGGTACATTGACAATCAATTCATCTCAGGTACGAATTAGAGTACCTGTTGATATAGATGGAACCAGGAAATTGCGAACGAGAAGAAAAAGGAGGGATTTGAATGTTTGCAATAATGGGACTAGTGGTAACTGCGACTTTACTTGTGGCGGCTGCGAAATTGTTTTATGCGTCACATCTAAATCTGATGGCGATTCCGTCGAGAAGGATGCGTCGGGTAATGGATATCCTGATGGTAGTCCTTCTGGTGGGCGGAGTTGTTTGTGGCAAAGGTTCGCTGGATGGGTTGTTGAGACAGATGGAACAGTCAAGTGCGATCGAAAACGTACAGGCTACAGAACCGGAGACACCCAAAGCGGGAGCTGAGTCAGAAGAAACTGCAGAATCGAATGAGTCATCGGCAGAGGATGATGAGAATTTCATTCAGGTGAAGCTGTCGCTTGACGAGCTGATGCGGGAATATGGTCACCTCAGAGAATATTACAGTAGAGGGACGAATCCGGCATTGGCGAAAGACCGGGCAGTATTGTCTGGTTTTGAGGACGCGGTGAACTTGCCGCCTTGGGCTGAAATGGAATGGTTTGATATCCGTGATGGACTGGTGCGCGAAGATGCGGACTTAACCGGGATAGAGACGTCCATGATTGGCCGAAGGCTGAGTCAGACTGACAAGCAGTGGCGCGATGAGCTGGAAGCTCAGGGTAAAACCTGGAAGACGGCTTTTGATGCGCTGACGGTTGACGAAAGAGTCTCGGGAATTCAGGACTGGGTGATCTGGAATATGATCAATGATCCGGTGTATTGCGATTCCTGGGCACAGGCGTTTGCCGTAGATCCTGAGATTACGAGACAAAATCCTTGGTTGGCAGAAGGCCTGAAACGCTGGGACGAGTATTACGACGTCACTGGTAAGGACCTGGATAAGGATTTGGTTGGCCAGGATCTGGTTGTGCAGATTCGTAAAGAAGATGCAGCGACCGTAAGTAGCCTTAGACCGGAAGACATCTGGAAGCGGTTGGCTTATGCCGAAGTGACCGATGAGCAGTTTTATTATGCGGCGAGAGTTGCGACGCTGTATCGGTACTTTACTGTGAAGGGATTTGAGTCAAAAGAATCCTGGAAAAACTGGCATATGCCGGCATGTGCTGATCTGTCCTTGACTAGGACAGAAGAGGCGGACTATCAGGAGTCGAAGCAGGCTTTGGTATTGTGGAACCGTGATAAAGAGTTGAACACCAGGATTGAAATTGGTGTGAATACTTTAGACGGACGGCCGATTGTGTATCAGACAACGGTGCACAAGACGCCGGATACGAAACCGACAGAGACCCCGACTACGACATCAAAGAAACCTACGCCTTCAACGGCACGAACTCCGAAGACCGTGACCGTACATTACCGTTATTTGGTGAATGGTAAGGACGCTGGTGAGGCGGCGAAGGACGCTAGCAAGACTCTGTATGAAGGAGAGAAATACGATATTGTCTCTCCAAAAATTGCAGGGTATACTGCGAGCAAGGACAGAATGTCGGGCACAATGGGCAAGACGAGTCTTGAATTTACGGTTTGGTACACGAAACAGGGTACAAGAACCGTGGATTATGAACTGCGGATTGTCTATGTGAAAGATAATGGAGAGTCGGTTCAGGGAGACCATGTCGAGCGGCTACCAGAAGGAGCTAAGTATGATGTGACCTCACCGACGGTTGCCGGCTGGACGGCAGATAAGCCGAATGTTTCTGGGACAATGCCGGCAAAGGACCATAAGGTTGTCGTCACCTATACTCCTGACCAGAAGCGGAAGGATCTGCACAATCTGGACATTAGATATGTCTATGAGGAGGATAGATCTCAGGCGGCAGCACCGCATCATGAAACTTTGATGGAAGGAGCGAACTTTGATGTCGTTTCTCCAGCCATTGAAGGATATACGCCTAGTGAGGCGAGAATTTCAGGGACGATGGGTAATGAAGACTTGTCGTTTACTGTTTATTATAAAAAAGTCGTTATTCCGGACCCTGATCCAGTGCTGTATGAGTTGAATATCATTTATCAGTATGAGGATGGTAGTCAGGCAGCAAGTCCGGTGCACGAAAAGTATGCCCAAGGGACGCCGTACAGCTTCGATTCGAAGGAGATTCCGGGCTACACCGTGGATAAGCCGAACGTTTCGGGTACGATGCCGGCACAGGATGTGACGGAAATCGTGACATATCGGAAGAAAGGTGACGGGAATGGTGCAAAGGATCCCGCTGAGGAGCCGACGCACAAGACCGACGGGGACGGTGATAAAGGTGGCGGAGATAACTCCGAGAATACCTTTGGTACCGAGAAGACTCCTGAGGAAAAGGATGCCGAAGAGGCCGAGAAGCGTCGCAAAGACGAAGAAGCGAAGGCTGCAGAAGAGGCTGAACGCCGGCGTCAGGAAGAGGAGCAGAAGGAGCAGATCCAGGATCAGGAAGGCGGCGAAACTCATGATGAGCAGCCGGAGATCTCGACAGAGGATCCTGATACCGACCATGCGGAGGGCGACACTGCTACTGAAGAAAAAGTCACCGATAACGGTGATGGCACCACGACGACAGAAGTCGAGACAGTGAAGCCAGAAGAGGAGATCTCGGATGGTGAGCTGAAGCTTGACGATTAATATGCCCTGGTTCCAGGGTGGGAGTACATTTTCCGGAGGGCGATTTGCCCTCCGGGTTACTCCAGAAAATCGTGTTTGAGATGAGTTGATTAATAATCGATACGGCCGTATTGTGGAACGGCAGCGACCCAAAGTTGAACAGGAGTAAATTTAATCTGGTCACCGTTGTTGTCGCGGAAGACAATTTGATCTTTTTGGGAAAGCTTGGACCAGGTACCTTCGATGGCTTGGCCGTTTTGGAAGATGATAGCGTTGCCGCTACCGATGGTGGTGATATCTTCGTGATAGTCGTCAGACATGAGACCTTCTCGGACGATCATGGCGACGACAACTTTGGGATTTACTGGGACGAGGTCGCCACAGTCGGTCTTAGTGTTGGGTTGATCGAGGCCGGCGGGACAATCATAGACTAGATGGACGTCGCCATTGGCGTAGGAACGAAGATAGGAATTGGTTTCGGGGCTATAAGTATAGCGAGTATTGAAGGTTGGAATAGGGCCGAAGTTAATGGCGATGTTTTCGACATATTTGGTGATGCAGACCTCGGCGCCGTTTTCGTCGGTGGTGCAAGTTGTGGCGTTGTCGACGGCTTCTTGGGCTTGATCGGGGGTGAGGTGGGGGAAACTGCGGACGTTAGAAGTGTGATATTCATGATCATTATTGAAATCGGCGAGATCGCTAGGCGAAGTAAAAAGGTTGTTCCAGCCGCGGCCGGACCCTTGTTCGCGCCACATGTAAGTCCGACTTTCGTTGAGGTCACGTTGGCCTCCACGGCGTAAAGCGGCCATGGCCTCATTCGAGCCACCAGCGTGGACGACTGTACAATCAAAAGGTGTATCCCAATCAAGGTAGTAAGGTCGTAAAGAGCGGATAGGGCCGATCACGCTGGTGGTTGGATTTTGGAATATAGCCGCGAAACGAGTGATGTTGGTTTCGGCGATGGCCTCAAAAACTACTGCCGCTTGGGTGAGGCCAGCTTGTGGTCTGCCGCCGTCGACACCGTTGGGGATCTGGACGCAGTAGGTAGGGCTGGAATTGAGAGACTCATTGGTGATTTCTAAGCCGGTGAGCGTGCTATATACTGGATCGGGGAATTCTACGCGGTCGACTTTGGAGGCTTCGAGATTATCTTGCTGACTGAGCCAGAAGATGACGCCGATAGCAACTGCGAGGCTGATCAAGAGGATTATGATGAAACCTAATAAAATTTTTTTACCTTTGGTGCGGGGCTTTTTGGGCTTGCGAGTTTTGCGAGGTTCGGAGGCTGGTGCGGATTTTGGGCCTGAACTAGTTGTACTAGAGGACGTAGCTGATGTGGATCGATCGTGATCGGGTGTGGGCGTAGCGAGGGTCGAGGTGGGCTCTGGAGCTGGAGTTGCGGTAGTTTCAATGGTTGCACTGGTAGCTGGTTTTGCTGGTTTAGCTTTTGGTTTTTCCACACCCATAAAAATAATACTCCTGGTTATTTGTCTTATTTTAGCATAAGTTGGATGGAAAATAAAGTGTGGCTAAGTGGTGTTGTGGGTTTTGAGCTAAAGATTTTCCAGGGCGGTGACGGTTTGATGAAGACGAGCCAGCGTGAGGTCGCGTCCGAGGACTGACATGGTGAGATTGAGAGCGGGACTGAAAGGTGCAAAAGATAGGCTGAGGCGAATTAGAGAGAAGAGTTCGGCAGGTTTTCGTCCAGTGGTTTCGAGGAGCTGATTGAGAGTGGCTTGAAGTGTGTCTTCGTCCCAAGCAGAATCGGTTAAAGCTTCGGCTGAAGTTTGCAAAAGCTCGCTTAATTCCTCGATAGAAAACTTTTTGAGGAATTTGTTTTGGACGATCATGTCAGTATCGATGCTGGGGTTGCGGAAGAAGTAGGTGGTCATGTCGCGTAGATCGGAGAGGGTTTTGAGGCGATCGTAAATGATCGCGAGGACGCGTTTTTTGTAGGCATCATCAAAATTGTCTGCAGCATCTGGCCAGAAACCGAGCGTGCGAGGATAAAATTCATCAATTCCCTGCTGATCGACTAGACGGCGAATCCATTGGCCATTCATCCAGAGCAATTTAGTCTCGTCATAGCGGGCGCCGGAAGTTTGGATACGGTCGAGCGAAAAACGCGCGATGAGCTCGTCTTTGGTGTAGATTTCTTGTTCGCTGCCGTCATTCCAACCGAGGCAAGCGAGATAATTAAGCATGGCTTCGGGAAGGATACCGTCATCGCGGTATTCGGTGACGGATTTGGCGCCGTCGCGTTTGCCGAGTTTTTTACCGCCGGTGGGACCGAGAATATGTGGGAGGGAGACGAATTTGGGTACAGGAAGATCAAGCGCCTCGTAGAGTGCGAGATAATTCGGGACACTGGAGAGATATTCGACGCCACGGCAAATATAATTGATGTCCATTTCGGCGTCGTCAACGATGTGGGCAAAGTTGTAGGTTGGCATACCGTCGGCTTTAATGAGGATGATATCGTCTTGGACTTCGGGTCCGGCTTCGAGGTCACCCATGACTTCGTCATGCCACTTACGAGGTTTGGGGTCGGATTTGAATCTCAAAGGGATGCCTTCGTGCCACTCAGGTGGATTTTCGGGGCGAAAATCACGATAGAGATAGGGCCTCTTCTCATTATAGCACACTTTGCGATAATTGTCAATAGTTTTGGCGTCGGTGGGGTCGGCGTAGGCACGACCAGCGGCGATGAGTTTCTTAGCCCAGAGGTGATAAATGGGTTTACGCTCAGATTGGAAATAGGGGGTGTGTGGTCCGCCGACGAGAGGACCTTCATCCCAATTTAGTCCAAGCCACTCAAGTGTGTCTTCGATCAGCTCGGTAGCTCCTTCGACATAGCGTGCGCGGTCGGTATCTTCGATACGCAGAATGAATTTGCCATCAGCGGATTGTTTGGCAAGAAGATAGGGATAGATGGCACTGCGAACATTGCCGATGTGAATATAGCCAGTAGGACTGGGTGCGAAACGAGTTCTCATAGAATAATTATATCACGAAGAAGAAGGGTTTACAATGAGACTACGATGTTGCGGACTTGTTTTTTGGTGAGGACACCGTTTGAGGTGATTTGATAGAGCACGCCGCGGTTGACCCAAGCAGCATCCGAGGTTTTATTGGAGATGTAGATGGTAATTCCCTGTTCGTGAGTGGTGGCGTAGTCTTCGCCCCAGTTAGGCTCGACATAATTGCGCAGGAGGGCGGAGCTATCCCAGGAAGATTTTTCTTCGTTGAGGGTGAAGCTGGAAGCATTAGGCCCTTCGAAGATCATGGTGATTTTGCCATTTTCAGAGAAGATGTCGCCGAGCTTATAGTCGCGAGGAACGTATGAAGGGTAGGCGGCTTGGATGCCAGTTTGCATGGCGGCGACTTGAACGGAAATATCGGGGATATTGCTACCGACAAAATAGAGTACTCCGCCGACGCAGGCTGCAGCGCAAGTCAGAGCGATAGCGAAACGCTTAATGCCGGATTTTTTGCGGGCACGGAAAGTAGATTTGGAGGATTTTTGGCGGTGACGAGGCTCGTTCATGGTGGCGACGGAGTGTAGAGCTTGTTCGATGGCGCGTTCTTTGATTTCTTGAGAGGAGGAGCTTCGCGTGGCATTTGGTATGGGGCGGCTGGTCATGGCAACTGGGCGGCGAGACATGGGGGACATGGCGTGAGCAGTTCTAGTGCGAGAAGCAGATGGCATGGATGAAACAGAACTACGAGTGTTTTTGGCATTTTTGGCCATGACTTTGGCGGAGGATTTAGTGACTTTGGCGGCGGCGCGGGTGACTTTAGGAGAGAGCGCAACTTTGGCAGCGACACGTTTTTCGTTTTCCTCCTGGAATTTGGTGGATTTCATGGCGATGCTGACGAATTTGTCGATTGTATTGCCGAGCTCGCGCATTTCGGGAGTGTCGTGGTTAGCTTTGATCTTGGCAGCGAAAGCTTTAAGCGAATCGACTTGCTCGCAGACTTCGGAAGGCTCGGTGGCGACACGAATGGAGGCGATAGCTTCGGATGCGGCACGGGCGATAGCATCTACTGAGACATCGGATACTGGAGTAGTAGAATTGGAGCTCGCTGGATCTGGCTCGGGCATGGCGTAGCTGTCATAATTGTTGCCATATTCTTGGATGGAAGCGCCGAGGCTGGCAGTTGCATAGTCGGCGGCGATATTCATGGCTAGTTCGGTAGTGTCGATCTCAGGGGAGACGGGAGGGGTGGCAGGAGCAGTGTCGGTATTGACCGACGGTGTAGCAGGTTCCGTAGGAGCTACTGGAGTAGATGGAGCGGTGGTCGGTGTTTCGGGAAGATAATTTGAGGATTCTTCGGCTGGCGCTGGGGCATCTACGGGAGCTTCAGGGGCAGCTGGTGCGGGAGAATCTCCGCCAAGTTCGACGACTGCGGGAAAAAGAGTAACTGGAGGAGTAGTAGGCTGGGGAGCTTGAGACTCTGCCGTGGAAGCACGGGCGGCCTCTAGTGCAGCGCGTTCGGCAGCGAGTTTACGCTCTCGGGCAGCTTCGAGATCGGCGGCGTGCACACGGAGGTTGACTAGGCGAGAAGGGGCAGCCTGAGGAGTCGGAGTGGATTCGCGATGAGCGGCGGCACGGGCGGCTTCTTCGACGGCGATATTGGCCGGTCGGCGGACATAACGACGGTTGAGCGTAGTGGAGGGCTGCGTCATGCGATGCGTAGACGCGCTCGAACAACTCGACTCCACTAGGATTTTGCTCATGAAATACTCCTCATCATGTTTTTGCTTATACCTATTATAACTGCAAGCGTAATTAAAAAGCAAGAGCAAAATTAATTTTGATGAGGGTGGAATATGGTATAATATACGACAAGATGGATTTTGAAGAACGTGAACGTCAGCGGCGACGGCAGAAGATAAAAGTGGTGATAGCGGAACTTGGGATGATATTTGCAATTGTGGCGATCGTGGTGGTGGCGATGCTGTCGGCGATGGGTTTTTTCGTGACGAGTAATGGTACGATTGAGCAGTCTGGCTTGATGCAGCTGCACTCTTTTCCGACTGGGGCGACGGTAGATTTGGATGGAGCGAAACTATTTTCAAAAACCAATTTAAGTCGGACATTGCCTCCGGGGGAGCATACGATTAAACTGGAGAAATCGGGATATGACACTTGGTCGAAGACGATTAAAATGTATTCGGGAATGCTGATTCGGTTGAGGTATCCGCGACTGTTTTTGCTGGATCGAAAGCAGGAGCGGGTGGCGCGTTTGGGCGAGAAGTTGGAATTTTATACCACGTCGATTGATAATTCATATATATTATACGCTAAGGAAGACGATCCGATTTGGCGATTAGTAAGTGTGCGCGGGGACGATGTGCGAACGACGGAAATTGATATGACGAAAGTACTGCCAGGTGTGAAAGAGTCAGGAACGAAAGAAAAATCGCAGCAGTTTACTGGTAGAGTTGAACAAATTAGTTGGAGTGAGAACAGTGACTATGTGGTAGTGCGAGTGGGGGTAGAGGAGAAGACGGAATGGATCTTGGTGAATCTGAAGGATGCGAATCGGAGCCTGAATTTGACTCACACATTCGGAATGGGTTTTGATGCAATCAAGATTATAGATGGTTCGGCGAGTCAATTGTACGCGTTGGAAAATCAGCATCTGCGTAAAATTAACACCAATGACCGGACGATTTCGCGGGTATTGCTGAGTGGGGTGGAAGATTTTGTGAATTATGAAGCAAATGTGATTTATGTGATGGTTCGGGAAGATGCGGATAAGAAAGATAAAGTAGTTGGAGTATATCGAGATGGTGAGAAAGCTGGCACGGTGATTGCGAAGGTAGAGATGGATGTCAGAGTGAAAGTGGCGTTGACGAAATATTTCGACGAAGATTATATGGCATTTGTGGTGAATGATATGATGACGATTTATTACGGTGCGGTACCAAGCTATCGGGAGGAGGCAGCAGAGACGGATTTTTCGGGGTTGAAGATTTTGGTGGATCAGATGCAGTTGATGGAACTGCCGGAGACCTTGGAAGTGTCGCCGGAAGGAGAATATCTAGTGGCGCGAAGTGGCAAGGATTTTATGGTGGTGGATCTAGACATGGGGGATCTGTATGAATATGAGGCAGGCACTGACGAGGTTAAATGGCTGGATGATAGCATGATGATGAATGTCGTGGATGATAAATTGACGGTGTGGGATTTTGATTATACGAATTTGCGTGTGTTGGTAAAGACTAAAAAGGAGTATGATTCGGGTGTCATCCAGCAGCCGGTTTTGGAAAAGAAGTCTGTGACGACTAAAACAAATGCGACAGTGGTAAATTATCCGGCGATTGTGTCGGAAAATAGTAAGTGGCTGTATTATGTAGTACGATCGAACGGCGAGTTAATGCTCGTACGGGAAAAGATTCGAGATTAACTGCCGAAGATTCTCTGCCAGAGACTTTCAAAGAAGGACGGTTCGTTGGCAGGCATGGAGTTGTCGGTGCTTTGATCTGGCGTTTTGGGATCGGTGGGTGCGAGGTTGTTTGTGTCATAGGATGGGCTGATTTGCTCAGCGCTGATGAGTAGGCGATAACGTGATGTGCCGAGTGGGGTACAGGTGATTAGGGTGAGGACCGGCTTGTCGGTGGGATAGATGAGGGCGGACACGTCGGTGGGTTCGACGACACTGCTGCCAGTCATTTGGTAGGTGTAGCGCGTAGAATTATAATTAACATAGATCAAGTCGCCTACACTGAGGCGTTCGAGACCGGAAAAAATAAATTTGTAAGGATTGCTGCTGTAAATGTCGCCGGCGGAGTGGCCGGAAATAACTAGGTTGCCGATTTGTCCGGGGAGAGCGTTGGCGCCAGGAATAGAAAATTGAGCGACGCCGTGATTCATGGCGGACATGACGTCTGTAGTAGGGATGCTGAAGGCGACCGGGACGTCGATATTGAGTTTGGGGATGAGGAGGCGAGGTTCGGGTGATACTGCCTGGGTGATGGAGGGGTCGACGGCTTCGATGCTGGTGGCAACGTCTCCAGTATCGGGCGAAATGTAGGCCATGATGGGGGCGAAGATGAGGCGGTTGTATTGCAAAAAGAGGCCACCAAGGATGATGAGGAGCAAAACACAGAGAGGGATGAGGCGGCGAAAACGGTGCGAGCGTTCGGCGCTACCATTAGCGAGGCGCTCGGTTTTCATTTTTTCGGTGGCGAGATAAGTTTGGGCAGCTTTGGCGTAGTATTCGCTGTAGTAGTTTTTGTAATAATCTTGCCAGGCGGAATGGTACTTTTGCCATTCGGCATTGACGGCGGCTTGATCGACGGGGACGTCTTTGAGTGCACTGGGGTTGGAACTTTCAGTGGGGGTAGATGCGGCGGGAGAATTAGAATAATTATAAGATGATTCAGAATAATTTGGCTGGCTATAGTTGGATTGATCGTAGGATGGGCTGCTGTAGACTGGCTGGGCGTAGGAAGAGGGGTCGTAGGTAGAGGTGCTGGATAAAACTGTAGGATTGGACCAGTTGGTGGAAGGCTCATCGTAGGTGGGCTGTTCATAAATGACTGGTGACTCCGCGGAATCTTGATGACGTTTGATGAGAATATCTTTGGCGCTGGGGGGTAAGTTTTTGATGCTATCAACGGTGGAAGAATAAGCTGCAAGGACTTTTTTGCGTGCAATTTCGGCAGCGGTTTCACGCTGACGATCCGAAGTTGAGGGCCCACCTTGATTAGAATCCATATATGATATATATTATAGCATAGATTTTGGTGGGATCTTGGGAAAAGTGTGATACAATTGTAGGAATACGGGCGAGTGGCGGAACTGGTAGACGCGCTAGACTCAAAATCTGGTTCTCGCAAGAGAGTGAGGGTTCGATTCCCTCCCCGCCCACCAAGATTAATGCAGATTTGAGTTGAAATATAAGGCAATCATATGATTGCCTTATATAGTGTTTTGTTTCTGTTGAGACTAATATAAAGGCGATCAGATGATCGCCTTTATGTGGGAATGATTTTGACCGAAACTATTCAAATTTGAGGGAATTGATGATTTCATTGCCAATTTGTTTCCACTCATCGGTGAGGTTGTCTTCACAGTTGAAGAGAATGAGGGCGAGTTTGTTCTCGTAGGAGAAGAAGACGATATGGTTGTAGACGCCTTCGGTGGTGAACTCTAATTCCCCAATATTGTGATCGCCGACTGTGCGAGATTTGGTTTTAATATTTTTGTCGAGCTGGCTGTAGCTGTTCTTGAGGATTTCTAGGTAAGAATCTACATCATCGTTGCTCATTTCGGCTTCGCTGTCGAGCTTGCTGAAGAGAATGTTGACGGAATTGCCGGAGTTGGTATATGCCATTTCGGTGCTGTCGCTGTTGTTGAACTCAGCTTCGAGTTTGGCGGAATCATAGAGATCAAAATTAGCTGGGACGAGGACCTGGTACTTGGCGTTTTTCATCGAAGCATATTTGGCGGGGATTTTTTCACCTTTACCGTTGGTGAGAGTGTATTCGGCGTTTTCAATGGAAGTGTCGGAACTATTGCCGCTGTTGTCGGATTTGTTGGCGAAGAATAAGATGGCGCAAATTGCGGCTACGACGACGATTACCGCGGCGGCGATAGCGATAATGATTCCCCAAGGTTTGTTATTGACTTTGTCGGATTTTGCACTGTTTACAGTGATAGGACGATTTTTTGGCTCTGCCATTTGACTCCTTTATTTAGATTTATGATTATTATACTACATGTTGGCCGGGAAGGATAGTGCTTTGACCGATCTTGCATAAAATGGTGAAAGGTAGTATAATCTGGGAAAGTAGTGGGTTGTACTTTGAAAATTATGGAAGGAGGACGAATGAATGTCCATCAAGACACAATGTAATGAACTGAGGTCAAGACTAGAGCGGTACGGAGTGGAGCGTAAACTCTTGTCTGAGCAGAAGAAACTGAACCGTGAACGGTATTTGGCGCAGAAGATGGAGGAGACGATTTGTGACTTGTATCGTAGGTTGAGATCCAAAGTTTACAGCAGTCTCGGGCGAGCTTTTGAAGATGAAATATGGCTGGAGGAGAACGTGTTGCTTAGTGATGAAGACTTCATAAAACGCATACGGGACGCATGTGGTATCGTTATAACGTCTCAGCGTAATAGTAGTTTGTCTTCGTCGCGGACCTTGGCGACGAAGACTGACGAGATTAAGGCTTATGAATCTGAAGAAGGAATATTAGATTTTCCGGAATTAGCCAGAGAGGATGCGGCGCGGGAGGCTTATTGGAATGCACATCTGAATGAGATTGCCTTGATTTGGCTGGAGAAATGCTTTAAACATTTGGAGGAAGATCCCAGAAGTATTTACGGTATGCCACAAGAAGTCTATATTGTCGATCGAGAAGGAAGGACTGTGTTTACGGATTCGTATGATGTTTTGGATTCTGGCGTGCATTGCACAAATCTCGGGTGGAAGCACTTGGATGAATTGACCGAAGCGATGAACCAGCAGCTGGCGTATGGTAGAGTTTTAATCAATTCGTCGTTTTCGCCTGTTTGTTTGTGGGTAAGCATTCTGCAGGAGCCTGAAAGATCGGTGGAAAATGCGGCTTATGATTATGCGGAGTTCTGCAGGGGGCATGATGAGGACGTTGAAGTCTTGGAAAAGATTTTTGCTGGGATAGCGAAGAAAGTGACGCCGGTGCGGGTTGAATCGCAGTATGAGATGTTGTGTTGGGACCCGACGGTTATTTGCATGCTGAATGCCGATAAGGAAGCCAAGACAATGTGGGGCAATTTGCGTGAACGGGTTGCCGCGACGTCGCGCGAAGTGATAATGGCGAATATGGTCGAAAAGTTACATCCAGGCATAAAAGTAACTCAGGTGCAATTTCTGAATCGGGAAGAGTCGTGGGCTTCGCCGCGTGGTTGCGGATACGGCACACGGACGTATGATGAACGAGTGGAGTTTAAGATTGAGATTGAATATCTCTGGAGTGATCTGAGCTTCCGGCTGAAGACGTTGGAACTGAGACTTGACACGATCAGGATGACAGAGTTGGCGCGAATAGCTGAAGAATTTACCGAAAAACTTTTGGAGGCGGCGCTGAGATTGACTACATCGAAAGATCAGATTGAAGATCTGCTGACTGAAGAACACTACCTCCATGATGTAAAAAATTCTATGTTTGATCGTCTGGTTTTTGAAGTTTCTGGGTATGAGGTGTGTTTATTGAAAGTACGTGATCGGAAAATGGTAGATGAAGTGTGTCGGAGAGTTTATGACCTGACCAATGGCTTGATGAGTGTGAGGATTGATGAGTCTATGAAGGCAGCGGCATTCAGGGTAAATTTATAGGTGTTCTTATGGCTTCCAAGTATGGGCGGAGAATTTTTCTCCGCTATTTTATTGATTGAGGATTATAAGTCTGGAGGTTCGAAGTCGGCGGTACTAGTATCAAGGGTGATGTCGTGGTCGAGGTCGATTTGGTTTTGTGCGGAGGCTTCGTCTTGAGTAATGATATCTTTATGTCCTACTAAGGCGGCGTATGGTGAAAATTGCGCGGCGCGGGCGGAACGAGGCATGGGATAGGGGGCCTTAGGGCGAGGGTGATGTAAGATGTCGCGATAATCGGAGAGGTCGCGTCGGGGCGACTTAGAGTGATAATTGGTGAGATTGGCAGTATTTGTACTCATGCGCGGTGTCCTCCGATTTGGCGATGACGGCTGCGTCCAGTGGCACCATCTTCAAAATTGCTGCCGCGGAGGATGGCGTTCTTGCCGTAACGGTCGCGAATTTTAAGAACGGCGGTTTGGGCGCGATGCTCGCGTTCGAGTAAAGCTTCGAGTTCGCGTTGCTGCTGCTCCAGAAGTTCATAATTGGTGAAAAAGTCGGCCTGGGAAATAATCGAGTGCTTATTTAACTGTTTAATGTCGTCAGGGTACAGAAGATTGTTAGCGGAGACGGTGATTTTGCGAATGGTGAAATTTGGGTTAACTTCGGCATCGTAAAACTTGAGGAAGGCGGCAGTAATAAGTTTGGTTGAGGAGGTGTGAAGATCAAGGCGAATGGTTCCCTGCGTGGGTTTGGGCACACTGCGTCCGTAGTGATCGGTGACAGTGGCGTTTGAAAGATAAGAGCTTTCACGGTCGTAATTGATGGTTAGCGTGAGATGATCGGTAAGGTAATCTTGGCGGACGAGGTCGAGGGACAGATTCTCAGACATTTCTTTGAGGATGGTGCGGGCTTTACGAAAATCGTAAGGGCAAGACAAGACTTGACCAGAGCTGATGCTCTTGGTAGCAGGGTGGTGCTGCTTGACGTCGGAGATGGTGGTAGGTTCATAGCCCCAGGCGTGATCGATGAGGAGTTCGGCATTAATGCCGAATAAGCGATACAGGAGATCGGGATTCGTGAGTGAACAGCGAGCGACGTCACCCATGGTGAGGAGGTGATATTTGGCTAGGCGTTTGGCATAACCACGGCCAATGCGCCAGAAATCGGTGATTGGCGTGTGGGGCCAGAGCTGCTCGCGGTAAGAAACTTCGCTAAGTTCGGCAATGCGCACGCCGGCCGCATTGGGGGCGACATGTTTGGCTAGGATATCCATGGCGACTTTAGCGAGATAGAGATTGCTGCCGATGCCGGCCGTGGCAGTGATGCCGGTGGAACGGTAAACGTTGGTGATAATCTGAGTAACGAATTCGTTGGCGGTGAGATGATGGATCCCAAGATAACTGGTGAGGTCACAAAAGATTTCGTCGATGGAATAAGCGAAGATATCGTCCGGTGCGACATGGCTAAGGTAGATGTTATAAATATTGGAACTGTAATCGAGGTAATATTGCATACGTGGGGTAGCAATGATGAAATCAAGAGCTAGGCTGGGATTACCTGCTAGTTCGCGCGCGTCAGATGATTTGCCAAGGAAGATACCAAGTGGGGCTTTTTGGAGACGCTCGGTGTTGATGGCGGCGACTTTTTGGTTGACTTCGAAAAGTCGGGCGCGGCCAGGTAGACCATAAGCTTTAAGTGAGGGTGAAATGGCTAGGCAGATGGTTTTGTCGGTACGAGAGACGTCGGCGACAACGAGATTGGTGGTGAGTGGATCGAGACCACGTTCATGACATTCCACAGAAGCGTAGAAAGATTTGAGGTCGATGGCAGCGAAAGTTTTCTCCATGATGCCTATATTATAATATAATATAGATTATGAAAGAGAAAGAAATAGGATTTAGGGGTAAATTATATCTGAAGAAAATGCCAGAGGAGGGTGAGTTTAAGCGGGTGCATGCGGTTTTAGTGATCGATGACGGGAGGATCTTATTGCGGTATAAGAATGGCGAAGCGAGGACTACGGGCGGCAGGATTGAGGTAGGTGACAGGAGTCTAGAAGAGACATTACGGCGAGAATTGCGGGAGGAAATCAATTGTGAGATTGATCGTTGTGAATATTTGGGATATTTGGAAGCGGAGCTTTCCGATATTGGGGAGCGAGAAGTGGAATATTGGGCGCGGATGGTGGCACGGGTCTCGCGAATTGGCGAGCCGAAAGCAGATTCGGATCGCGAGAATAATTGGATTTATGGACGGGTGTTAGCACCGCCAGAAGTGGCAAAGGAAGAGCTGACGAAGGCGATGCCGATGGGCGATACGGATAAATTAGTTGACTACGCTCTCAAAGTAGCGCGTGAAAAAGAGTATTTCACGGAACTGCCGAGCAATGAATACGAGACTTTGAATGTCGAGGCGCATGATTAGACTAAGAGTTTTTGTAGGACAAAATGGGCAACTCTATCATGGTCATTATCTAGAGTGATATAGTCGGCTAAAGTTTTTAGTTTAGGAAGTGCATTTTGCATGGCTACATTATAACCGCAAGCTTGAAACATGGAGATATCGTTTGCATCGTCATCAATGGCAATGTAATTTGCGATTGGAATGCTAAGCGTTTCACAAAATTTATTAATGGCGGAGCCTTTTGAGGTGTGAACGTCTATAATGTCGGCGATAAAGATAGGTTTCATACGTAATCAATTGACGACAGATTTAATATCTTGCAATTCGAAACGGTATTTCTGCTCGAGCCCTGGGCGGAGTTTTTTGGGCTCGATTTCGGACAAAAACATCTTTTTTGGGCGAACGTATAGTTTGCTATTGCCATATAATGCACGGTAAATCACTAACTCTTCGCCGGTTTCGCTATGAATGGCGACATCTTCTACGATGTATTTATCGCCTTTGTAGTGGCGATAAATACCATGAAGTTTTAATTGGTTCATTATTTTTCCTTGTAGGATTTAAGGATGTCTTGGAAGCTCATTTTGCGTCCGTAATTGAGGATGGCGTTGCTGTAAATGCGAATTGCGATGCGTGCGATAATGATACAAGTAACGATAAGGATGCCGATAGAAAGTAAGACTTCTCCGACGCTCGCCACGCCCATCATGACACGCAACGGCATACAGAAGGGGGAGGAAAATGGAAAGAGTGCGGCGAAGATATTGAGATCGCCGGTAGGATCCATGAGAGTAAAATAGGCAAGATAGAAGCTAATCATAGTCAGGATGACGACTGGCGTGTTGGCGGATTGAATATCTTCGGGTTTAGCGACAGTGGAGCCAGTGAGCGCGTAAAGTAAGGCGTAGGTAGTATACCCAAGGATGAAGTATATAATCATGAGCAGACCTAGTAATGGAGTGAGGCTGGAGAGGTCGAGCATGGTGTTTAAGAGTTCAGGATCGAGGAAAGAATAGGCGCTGATTAATGCGACTACGGCGAAGAGAATGATTTGCCCGAGACCGACTAGGCCGATGCCGATGGTTTTGCCAAGTACGATGGTACGCGGTGTGGTAGAAGTGACGAGAGTTTCGATGATTTTGGAAGTTTTTTCGATGGTGATTGAACTCGAGACTTGATAAGCACAGAAATAGATTGCGAAAAATAGGACAACTGAGAGCATCATCATGACAAAGATATTGCCACCGATCTCTTGATCTTCGGTTTGCTCGAGTTTGAATTCGAACTGGGGTTGAAGGCTGGCGAGCTGTTTGTTGGAGAGTCCGAGTTTGCTAATTTGAATGTTAGTGTAGAGATTGCGTAGGGTTTCAATGAGGGCTGGCGGGAAACCGTTGTAGAGAGCGGCATTTTTGACGATGAATTTGGCACTTAGGGAGTCATTTGTATCTGGGTCTTTTTGAATGAAAATTCCGGCGGTAATATCGTCAGCGTTGACTTTTTGTTTGATTTCCTCGAGGTCAAGATTGTCATATTTGAAAGCATAATCGAGTCCGAGATTGTCGAGAGCGGTGAGCTGGCCGTCGAAAAGATTTTCCGGATCGGATACGAGAATAGTGTCTTGAAGGTTGCCCCCGTTTAAACTATTGAGGAAATTGGGCACGTTAAATCCTAGGACGATTAAAACGACAATTAAAATGGTAGAAATACGGAATGATTTGCGACTTAAAATGTCGCGCATGGTAAATTTGATGACGGTGAAAATATCTCGCATATTAGGCTCCGACTTTCTCGATGAAAATATCGTTAAGGGTTGGTTTCATGATTTCGAATTTATCAATTGAAATGTTATTTTCGACTAAGTCGTGTAGGAGCTGTTGTGCGGAAGTTTCGGATTGAATTTTGAGGGTGTATTGGCTGTCGGTTTGATTTTCGATAGTGAAATTTTGAAGATATATTGAGATGTCGTCGCCCGTGCTGATAACGAGGCGATTGGCAGGATAAGTAGATTTGATTTGTTTGAGATTGCCTTGGAGGACGGCTTTACCGCGATTGAGGATGAGGATATCGTTGCAGAATTCTTCGATGGTGGACATTTGGTGAGCGGACATAATGATGAATTTGCTCTGACGTACGAGGTCGATGATAATATTTTTCAGAATGTCGGTATTGACTGGGTCTAGGCCGCTGAAGGGTTCGTCAAGCACGATAAGGTCCGGATCATGGAGAATGGCGGTCATAAACTGGATCTTTTGTTGATTCCCTTTGGAGAGTCGTTCAGCGGGTACGTTGAGATATTCTTCGACTTTGAGGCGCTTAGCCCATTTTTGGATGGAGGTGGCAGCGGAGATTTTGTTCATACCTTTGAGCTCGGCAAAATACATGAGTTGATCAAAGATTTTGACTTTAGGATAGACACCACGTTCTTCGGGTAGATAGCCGAAATTGACGGTTTTACGATCGACGTTTTGACCGTTCCAGGTAATTTCCCCGCTGTCTTTGGTAATGATACCAAGTAACATGCGGATGGTGGTAGTTTTTCCAGCACCATTGGTGCCGAGTAGTCCATAGACTCCAGGACGGTCGAGCGTGAGCGAAATACGGTCAACGACGCGCTTGCCGGCGAAGGATTTGGAAACATCTTGCAGAATTAATCCAGACATGAATTCCTTTCGATTATTTTCTACTATTATATCACGGGGGGGGGGGCAAATTTAAAAGAGGAAAAATAGACTAAATTAATTCAAAGTAGGAGGAGCTTCTGATAGAAGAAGTAAAA
>CANBER010000011.1 GCA_947367795.1 uncultured Candidatus Saccharibacteria bacterium | reverse complement strand
CCCCCCCCCCCACCCCCCCCCCCCCCCCCCCCCCCCCACCCCCCCCCCCCCCCACCCCCCGGCGGGGGGGGGCAATTTTAAAAGAGGAAAATTAGTCTAAATTAATGCCATGTCGGAGGAGCTTCTGATCGACGAAGTATAATACTAGGCAGTAGCATGCGTAGACGGTGCTGATGTAAAAGAGTGCGCGAGTGACGTAGCCGAGCGTGGGTGAATAGCCCGGGGTATTTATTGGGGCACCTTCGTAAAGCTGACTGATGTCGACGTCAAGTTTGGCTAGTAAGAGAAAAATGCCGACAAGTAAGGCGCTACCAAGCAGGTAAATTGCGATACCGGAAATGAGGGAGAGATTTTTTGTCGAACGGTGACCGAGAATGATGCCAGTGATGCTGCAAAGCATGATAAAAGCGAGTTCGGTAAAGAGGATGAAGCTGTAGCTAAGATAGAAGCTGAGTTCGCGAGGAGCGAGCGAGTAATATTCGTTAAAGCAGTTTACGCAGCCGCCGAGTAAACCGAAAGAATCAAGGAATCTTTGACCGCTACCGGAAAGAGTGAGTAGAAAACCGCAGCAGACGAGTACGAGAATGACGGTGATGATAGAGATAAGAGTGCTTGCAATCATGCTACCCCAGAGCATATCTCGAGAGACGGGTAAGGTATGGGTGAGATAAGCTTCGTCGTTATAGAAGTTATTGCTAAAACGCCGCCAGTTGGCGCGGACGGTAGTTGCGAGCAGGAGAATGATTGAAATGTAAATCAGGAATTGAGCAAGTCCGTTCCAGAAAGCAGTCGCGGCGGGTGGGTCGAGAACAGTTTGGCTCATGGCGCCGGCGATTTCGATATAACCTAGTTCGTAATCAAAACTTGTGATGTTCATCATAATAGTGGCGGTGAGCAGGAAAATAATGAAGGGGAGGATGGACTTGAGGATGGCTTTTAAGTTGTGTTTGAGGAGTTTGAAAAACATAGTGATCCTTTCAATAATGGTTTAATAATTGTCAGATGAGACGTTAGCTTTGAAAGTCTGGCGGAAGATTTCGTCAATCGAAGCGTGGTGCTTTTTGCGGAGTTTGTCGGCGTCGTCGGTGAGAATGATTTCGCCATGGTCGATGAAAATGACTTCGTCGAGAATACGTTCGATATCGGAAATGAGATGGGTGGAAATAATGACGCTAGCACCTTCGCGAAAATTCGAAAGGATTGTGTCGAGGATGTAATCACGGGTGGCCGGATCGACGCCGCCGAGAGGCTCGTCGAGAATGTATAAGTCAGCATTGCGGCTGAGGACGAGGATGAGCTGGAGTTTTTCCTGCATGCCTTTGCTCATTTTGGCAATCTTCTGGTCGAGATCGAGATTTAATTCGTGGGCGAGTTGCTTAGCTTTTGCGGAATCGAAATTAGAATAGAATTCGGCGAAGAAATTGATTGTCTGAGCGATAGTGAGTTTTTTATCAAGGTAAGTGCGCTCGGGGAGGTAGGCGATAATTTCTTTACTATGGACGCCTACCGGACCGCCGTCGATGATAATCTCGCCGGAAGTCGGCGTGAGTAAATCATTAATGAGTTTGATTAAAGTGGATTTTCCGGCGCCGTTTCTGCCGAGAAGGCCGACGATTTTGCCGCGCGGGATTTCGAGATTGATGTTTTTGAGAATTTCGGTATGGCCGAAAGATTTGTTGAGATCTCTACAAATGAGTAGAGGCTGAGAGTTACTCATGGTTTTTCTCCTTTTTGAGATAATTAATGGTAGTTTTACGATCGAAGCCGAGGTTGGCCATGGTTTGGAAATATTGCTGAGTGATGGTGTAGGCGGACTGCTCGCGGTATTTGGTAATGAGCTTGATATTCTGGGTGACGAATTTACCGTTAGTGCGTTCGGTGTAGATGAGACGTTGATCTTCGAGCTCAGTGAGAGCGCGTTGGATGGTGTTGGGATTGACTTTGGCGCGTAAGGCGAGCTCGCGAATAGGTGGGAGTTTGTCTCCAGGCGGAAGTTTACCAGAAACGATATAAAGCGTGAGTTGTTCGACCAGTTGGAGATAGATTGGGCGATCGCTAGTAAAATTAAAATTTAGTTTAGGCATAATTGTATTATTGTATTAATGTTCTAATACAATAGTATGCACTCGATATGAGATTGTCAAGGATTTTCAATGGATATTTTAAAGCCCCGACGTAGTCGGGGCCGATTTGATCAGTCGTAGGCGTAGCCCAAGACGTCAAATTTCAGGCGGAGGAGCTGATCCAGGGGCAGGAAGCTGTATTCCATTCCGATATCAGATTGCGCCAGGACGGCTTTGCAGGATTGTAGAGAGTCGCCACGAGAGATATGCTCTTCCAGATGGAAGCGGTTAGGATGTTGTATCGTCCAGCTGAGGATTCGGATGACCGGATGATAGCGCCGACTGTGGCGAACCCAGATCGTATGACGCTCTATGGGCTGCCCGTGATGGCGGATTTTGATGTTCTAACGCAATTCATCCCGAGGAGAGACCGTAATGAGACGGTCATAGATTTCCGGGTAGGTAACGTGACGAACGATGAACTGCAGTCGGTCAACCTGGACTAGCACCTTGCGTGATCTGTCTCTCCATTATAGCACACTTTTTCCAAAAAGTCAATAGTTTTTTAGTGATCCCAGTCGAAACCCTCGCCGAAATGGCCGTAACGGGCGGTGGGCTCGTAAATCGGGCGAAGGAGATCGAGATGCTGGATGATGCCGCGAGGAGTGAGATCGTAGCCGGTGATGAGCTCGGGGTGACCGTCGATGATGACACTGGCTTCGAGTGGTTGATTGTGGCCAATGGCATAGGCGAGATGCACAAAAACTTCATGGGCGCAGCGTTTTTTGAGATAGTCGACGGCAATGCGGCGGGCCATGTAGGCGGCAGAGCGGTCGACTTTGGAAGGATCTTTGCCGGAGAAGGCGCCACCGCCGATTGGGATGCGGGGACCGTAATTATCGACGATGAGTTTGCGGCCAGTCAGACCAGTGTCGGCTTCGAAACCGCCTTGATGCCAATCACCGGCGGGGTTGAGATGGAGAGCGATTTCGGAGCCTGGTGCGGGCGTGAGCGCATGCTCGACGATGAATCCCTGGACTAGGCGACGCAAGCCTTCGCGGGTGGTGTTCTGGAAGCTGGCTACGATCGAATCGACATAGAAAGGGGCAGAGATGTCGTCAGGATCGGTGAGGTGGAGAGTGATCTGAGTTTTGCCGTCGGAAGGATGTAGGGTATAAATGTATTGGTTGAGTCGGCGAGCTAGGATGACTTCGCGTGGTAGAAGCTCAGGGGTTTCGTCACAAGCGTACCCGATCATGATCCCCTGGTCGCCGGCGCCACCAGCGTCGACGCCTTGGGCGATTTCGGGGCTTTGTCGGACGAGGTTGACAGTGACTTCCATATCCTGACCAGCTCGATCATGGGCGATTTTGGCGATTGTATGATCCGAAAAAGAAAGGCTGGAAGTGACTTCGCCGGTGATGAAAATTTTGCCGTGACCGCCACAGACTTCGACGGCGACTCGAGCTTTAGGGTCACCGTCGAGATAGGCATCAAGAATGGCATCAGAAATTTGATCACAGAGTTTATCGGGGTGCTTCGGCGAGACGCTTTCAGCGGTGCGGTATAGTGAATAGTTTTCCATAAGTTTAGTATACATGGTTTTATGTTATAATGATAGTAAATATGAGGATTGCGATTTTTACGGATATTTATGCACCATGGGGTACGGGCGGCGTGGCTTCGTCGATCAAAGCGCAGAAAGATACCATGATCGAGATGGGCCATGAGGTGATAGTATTTTGTCCAGGGTCTAATGCGCGGGAGAAGGGCGTAGCGACCGTGCCGACGCACAAGTGGTTGGAGATTAATGGTACTCCTCTCGCGAAGCGTCCGAGCGTGGTGGAGGAGTTTGTGCGGTCGAAATTTCCGGATTTTGGGGAATTCGATATCGTGCATGTGCACTATGAAGCGAGTTGTAGTATCGCGGGGATACGGCTGGCGCGAGAATTTGGCGTGCCGTTGGTGCAGACGATGCATGGGCGGGAAGACCAAGCGATCGCGATTAATGTTCCCTGGCCGTGTAAGACCGTGGTGGCGCGATTGCTAAATTATATGCATCGTAAATGTTTGCCGCATGATACGAAGATCCGGCGGGACAAGTATCAGGCGCCGACGAAGGCGCGAGCCAAAATGTGGGAATTAATGGTCAATCATGCGGAACAGGCAGATTTGGTACTTACGCCTTCAAATCATTTTGCGAAGAAATTGGAGCATTACGGTTTGTCGCGGCCGGTGATGGTGGTGTCGAACGGGATATCGGAAGATCTGGTGAAGACAGAGTTTCAGCCGCGTATGTTGGAGGAAGGGGCAGTGCTGAAAATGATGTGGAATTCGCGGGTGTCGCAAGAGAAGCGGATCATGGCGTTTTTGCAGGCCTTGATGCTACTCAAACGCCCATATTTGGTTTATATTTACGGTGAAGGTAACGCACTGAAGCGGGCGCAGAAATTTGCCAAGAAGCATAATCTAAAGGTAAAATTTTACGGCATGCGTCCGCGCAAGAAGATTATCGAGCGGATGAAGGAAGCACATCTGGGAGTGATGGCGTCGTACGATTTCGATACTCAAGGGATGACGCTACTTGAAGCGGAGGCGACCGGGTTGCCGGTGTTTTTCTGTGATCCGGAGATGCGTGAAGTGGTACCGGCGGGAAGCTATGTTCTGTCGGGCGGTCCAGAAGCGGTTTCGATGGCGATTGCGCTGGATGATCTGGATGCCAAGGAAATCAATAAAATGAGCAAGAAGATGCTGAGTCATAGAGAAAAGGCTTTGTCTAGTCATCAGATTAAGAAATTGTTGCAAGCTTACGGGCGAGTATTGGAGGAAAAGAGGGCCGAAAAAGAGCGGCCACAAAGTGACCGCAGTACTCAGCAATGAGCGAAGAAATAGAGCACGATGATGCCGAGGAAGGCGACATAGGCATAATGCCGTGCTTTGATGATACAATGTGCGAGCGGCGGGTTTTTCTCGATGAGATTGTAGCCGATGACGTTGTCATACTCATATAGAATGGCCTGGATAGCTATGTAGATAGTGACCACGCAGACGCTAGCGCAATAGGCGACATGATGGTTGATCATCTGATCAGTGTAGTCAAAAATCGCGTATCCAGAAATCGTGCTAAACATAAGGTCGATTCGAGGCGCCAGCTCCAGCCAGTAGGTGTAGCTATTGGCTTCTTCATGGCCGCGCCGGGGCGGACTGATATAGGTACAATAATATGCTCCAGCGTTGCAGAATTCCATGATTACCAGCGTGATGGTGGCGAAAATGACCTTGACATGAAAATATCCCATGGCTATGAGGATGGCAGCACAGATGGCTTGTCCCGCGCTGTAAATATCAGCCAATTTAGGTAGGCTTGCGAGCCAGTTTTTCATAAAATCCCCTCCTTTGTAGAAAAATCTAGGCTTATTCTTCTATTTTACCACAGATTGTTGAGAAAGTCAATAGATTTCGGGGGATTTGGGATGAGAATTGAGAAAAATGCAATTTATGAGAGCTGATAGAGAATAGCTGCGGTGGTAGCGGCTAGAGGCTGTCCCGGGTTATAGAGATTGAATCCAAGGACCTTGCTGGCGAGCTGGCCTGACCAAAGACTAATGGGTGAATATTCGGTGTCGGTGATGGGTGTAGTGGTGATATTTCCTTGGTGCGCAACGATAATATGATCTTGATGAAAAGTGAGGAGGGTGGTGGGGTAGGTGAGAGTGAACTTGTGTAAGGTCTCGATCACCGGGAGTAGAGGTTGAGAGAGGAGGATCATACGGGGATAATAGACGGCGCGGAAGAGCTTTTGGAGTTGAAGCATAGAGGCGACGATGAAGATGGCGGGGCGTATGAGCCAGATTGGGCCATCGTTAGCGATGAGGTCGACGGTGTCGCGGGTGAGGACAGTGGGCTTAAAAGGAGTTGAGGGCGTGGGCGAGGATGAATTATTTGGTGTTTCGTGACTGAGTAGGTCGGTGATGGCGATGGCGGTGGCGGAATTTTTGGAGAGGTCGCCGATGATAAGGTTGGCGTCGGCGACATCGAAATAGGCCCGTAACGCCCCGGAGCGGGCAAACGAGCCACTGTCGGTTGACGGGGTGAATTCGAAATTGCTGAGAGGTGGGAGTTTGGGACGAATGACATCAGGCAGGATGGTGTGGACGCTGGAAAGTGGGAAGGCGGTACCGAGATATTCGGCTGTGCGGATGACGGTGGAAAAATTTTGGCTGTTGCCACCGATGACGGTGACGCGGCCGGATTTCTGTTCGGGGATATTCCAGGTGAGGTCGGGAAAAAGTGGGTGTCTTGCGGATTGTTTTTGCCAATAAGAAAAATCTGTAGCAAGTTTGGCAAACGTCATGGGCTAAATCTCCAGATCGATCGAAATCGGGCAGTGATCGGAACCGAGAAGATGTTCGTGAATTTCGGCGGATTTGAGGTAAGGTAAGAGGCGGGGTGAAATGAAGAAATAGTCAATACGCCAACCGATATTACGCTCGCGGCAATGTGACCAGTGGGACCACCAAGTGTAGCGCTGAGTGGTGGGATAAAAATAACGAAAGGTATCGATAAAACCAGCCGAAAGCAAGTTCTTGATTCCCTGGCGTTCTTCTTCGGTGAAGCCGGCGTTTCGTTCGTTGTCTTTGGGGCGAGCGAGGTCGAGCGGAGTATGGGCAGCGTTGAAATCGCCGCAGACGATGATGGGCTTGACGGCTTCGAGGGACTTCATGAAGCGTAAGAAAGCCGGATCCCAGAGTTGCTCGCGAAGCCCGAGGCGGGAGAGATCGCGTTTACTGTTGGGCGTATAAACATTGATGAGATAAAAGGCGGGAAATTCGATGGTCTGGACGCGACCTTCGTTCAGG
The DNA here is from genome assembly GCA_947367795.1 of uncultured Candidatus Saccharibacteria bacterium. Classification (GTDB taxonomy): domain Bacteria; phylum Patescibacteriota; class Saccharimonadia; order Saccharimonadales; family Saccharimonadaceae; genus Nanosyncoccus. The sequence continues at coordinate 24,285 of CANBER010000011.1, read as the reverse complement.
GGAGTACCGTAGTGATCGTCGTTCCAGAGATAACCGGTTTGGATTTCGGTAGTAAAATTGTTGAAAGAATTAGTGGGTTGGAGCTTGGTGAAGACCGCTGTGCCAGAATATCCGGGGCGCTCGGCGCTGTTCCAGATTTCGAGATAGTCAGGATAATCAACTTCGGCTTGGCCGGGTTTGGCTTTGGTTTCCTGGAGACAGAGAATGTCAGGTTGATGAGTGTCGATCAGTTTAGCGAGAGCACCTTTTTTGAGGACAGAGCGGAGGCCGTTGACATTCCAAGAATAAATCTTCATAAGTCGATTATATCATGAAATATGAGCTATGGGTGGAGAGAAAACCCCGCACGGAGGCGGGGCATACAGAATTATCCGAGAGAAGCATAGACTTCCCTGACGGCGCAGAGTGCCTGGGCGTAATCCATCTGGATGACGGAAAATGGCGTTTCGGTGAGATAGTTGAAACCATCGACTGTGGCGACTGGGGCGAGGTCGTTGCCGAACTCGGCGCGTAAGATCAGGTCAAAGGGTGCATCCAGATCGTCCATCAGTAGATCGAAGGCACGTTGAAGTCGAACCAGATCCTCGGGGTGAACGCCGGCGCGGGTGTCGAAAATGTCGACATAGGCGCGAGCGGTAGCACAGACTGGGCCGCAGTGTACGTGGTAAGTCTGTTGATCAGTAGCAGATAATTTTTCGTAGTTTTTGATAAAGTGCATTGGTTCCCTCCTGTCAAAAGTTTTGGGTAGTATCTGGGGTAAAAACTCTCCGAGATAGGACCCTTATCTTTCCATTGTAGCACACTTTGCTCAAAAAGTCAATAGTTTTTAGAAATTTTGGGTCTTGAGACTGCGGAAAATGTCGCGTTTTTTGATGGTTTCGCGCTTATCATATTTTTTCTTGCTCTTGCCGGTCGCGATGATGAGTTTAATATAGCGGCCACCAGCGAGAAGGCGGACTGGGACGAGCTGGTAGCCTTCGACTTTGGCGCGGGTGAGGGTGGCGAGCTGTTTTTTAGTGACGAGAAGCTTAATGTTGCGCTGGGTATCGGCACCGAGTGTGAGATTGTTGAGCCAGAGCTCGCTATCTTTGATGGTGACGAAGGAGCCGCGAAGTTGGACATGGTGATCCCGGATCAGGCGGACTTCGGGGCCGGAAAGTAAGAGGCCGCAGCTGAGCTCTTCGCCGAGCTGATAATCAAAACGCGCGCGACGGTTGACGGTGACGGTAGCTGGGGTTTTGGGCTTTTTCATATAATATATTATACCATACCGGGAAGGAAACGGCAGGAGGCAGGATGTACTGAAGAGGATTAGGAGAATGAGTCAGAACGTGATATAATGAGAGTAATGAAAATTGCAATTACTTCGGATTTATATTATCCGATGACGAATGGCGTAGCGGTTTTTGCGCACAATTTGGCTAAAGGGCTAGCGAAGCAGGGGCATGAAGTCTTGGTGATTTGTCCGAGCTTCAAGGGACGGCAGTATCGGGTGAAGCGTGACGGTGTGACGACGATGTATCTTAGATCGATTCGGTTTCCGTTTTATCCGGATCAAATCAATAAGGTGCCGGATGGTAAAGAGATTTTGGGGGTGCCTTTGCCGCGGCTGGCGTATCGACACGGATTATGGATTACGGTGGATCCGTATCCAGCTTTAAAGCGGGTATTAAATAAATTCCATCCGGACGTGATCCACAATCAAACGGCAGAGATGATCGCAATCGCGGCGCGCAGATATGCTAAGAAATATGATGTGCCGATGGTAAGTACGGGGCACGCATACCCGGACAATATTACGAGCCAGCTGAAGATTTTGAAGCCGATTAAACGACCGTTGGACGCAGTTTTGCGGACGTACATGGCGAGTTTTTTGAAGCATTCGGAGTATGCGACGATGCCGACGGAAATGGCGATTGATGATTTGGTACCGAAGAAACGTAAGAGTTTTAAGGTGACGGTGGAGCCGTTGTCGAATGGGGTGGATTTGGCGCAGTTTGGACCGAAAAAGGCTCCCTTAAGGATTTATAAAAAATATCGTCTACCGACGGATCGACCGATTGTGCTATATGTGGGGCGAGTGGATCCGGAAAAGAGTATTAGTAATGTGGTGACGGCGTTTTCGGGGGTGCTTGAGGCAGTGCCGGAAGCGTTGCTGGTGATTGTGGGCGATGGTACGGATCGGAGGAGATTGACTGATTTGGTGGAAGCGCTAGGAATCCAGCAGTCGGTGAGGTTCTTGGGGCGAGTGATGCCTCCAGATGTGATGGAAATTTATCGCACGGCGCAGGTGTTTGCGACGGCAAGTGAGACTGAGACGCAAGGCATTGTCTTGATCGAAGCTGCGGCGACGGCGCTTCCGCTGGTGGCGGTTGATGCGGGGGCGGTGCGTGAACTTTGCCAACACAAGAAAAATGGGATTCTGTGTCATCCGGGGGATGTTGAAGAGATGACTGATGCGCTAGTAAAGATTTTGAAAAATCCGGATGTGCGTGAACGTTATGGCAAGGCGAGTCTGGAGATCGCCAAAAAACACGATTTGAATCGGACGCTGGGGAGATTCGTAGAGATTTATGAGGAAGCTATTACGCTTAAGGATAAAAAAATGCCTAAAAAGGGGCTGTTTGGCAGATTTCGGTGATAGTCTATTTAATATAGTCTAAAATTAGGCGGGTGGTTTCGGCGGGGGCTTCGTAATTATGCAGGTGTCCGGAGTCCGGGATGAAGTGGAGTTCGGCTTGGAGACGCTCGGCGAGTGTACGAGTGCTGCTGGAACTGACGAGGCGATCCTGTGCTCCTGCGATAATACAAACGGATTTTTGGAGTGGGAAATCGGAAATTGAGCTGTGGGTGGAGAAATTGGTGGCGGCGATGAGATCTTTCTTGGCCGGGTGGCTGGAAGCGGTGCATTCGTGAGTGAGACTGAGCGCGTTGTGGAAAATGGATTTTTGGGGACTGACGAACAGAAAACGCGTCGTGGCATAATCAACCATGCGGCTGGGTAGGAAGCTGGCGAGTGGCGAAATAATCTGGAAGACTTTGCCTGTACGTTCAGGTATGGGGGAGAGAAAGATTATCTTCTGATTAATTAAATCCGGATGAAAGTGTGCAGTGGCGGCTACAATGATACTACCCATGGAATGCCCAATAAGGACAGGGTGATCCAAAGACTTGGATTTGATGTATTTTGCTAGATAGTCGGCATAGCTCTTAGCGTCGTAAGTATGCCCTAGTGTAGCACCTCCGAAGGGCGGAATGGCTGGGACATAAACTTCATAACCGGCCTCTTCAAGTTGCTCGGCGATGGTTTTGAGCCCAATAGGCGCTCCACGATATCCGTGGACGAGGACGAGAGAGGGTTTGCGGCTGGACATGTTTTTAGGCGGCTTTCTCGTCTCCTGACGCCGAAAGACTGCGCAGGGCTTTTTTGAGGGCGGGACGATCGAATCCTACGATACGCTCGCCGTTGATCTCAGTGACGGGTACGACATTGATGTCGGTGGCGTTTCGCGCGTCGATTTCTTCGTATTCTACTCCCTGCTGATCGAGCCAATCCATGAGCGCATGGCAGTAGGGACAAGTAGTGGTGGTATAAACTTTGATCATGGTTTAATTATACTACAGTTTTTTGGCGGCGTCGAGTTGGGGGTCACGGCCGTGATTAGCGTCGTCATAAGTCAGGGTGACGGATTTATCGGGGGTGATACCTTCGCCGTTGATACTGCTGCCTTTGGGGGTGTACCAGCGTGCAGTAGTGACTTTGAGTAAGGTGCCGCGGGAGAGATTAAGTAAGGTCTGAACTACGCCTTTGCCGAAGGTGGTTTCTCCGACGATGGTGGCTTTGTCATAGTCTTTGAGGGCACCGGCGACGATTTCGGAAGCTGAGGCGGTACTGCCATTGACAAGAACGACGGTGGATATGTTGGCGAAGATGGCTTGGCCGCGGTTGGCGTAGGTGGTGGAATCACTCATGTGTTGGCCTTTTTGGATGAGGACGGGGTCGCCGTCAATCCAGAGCGAGAGGAGATCTTTGGCGGCAGAAACGTAACCGCCGCCGTTACTGCGTAAGTCGAGGATGATTTTCTTGATATGTTTAGATTTGAACTCTTCGCTGTTGACGAGTTTTTGGACGAGCGTGCCCGTATCTTCGTCGAAGCGGGTAACGGTAATGATAGCTGTAGACCCATCGTAAGTAATATAGGCGGAGACATTGTTGATGGTCTCGCGGGTGAGGGTGAAGGATTTTTCTTCGCCGTCACGCACAACAGTAAGCTTGACTTTGGTGCCGGCGGAGCCACGGAGTTTATTGGATATAGATTCGGTATCTTCGTTGTAAACTTCAACGTCGTCAACTTTATAAATGATATCTCCGGCTTTGACTCCGGCTTTGATTGCAGGATTATCAGGCAAAGTACGCAACACACGAACGTAGCCTTCGCGAAGCCCCATTTCGATACCGATGCCGGCACCGATGTCGCCATGCAGAGCGGCTTCATATTCACTGGCTTCGTTGGAGTCCATATAGGCGGTATAGACGTCGCCAGCTGCGGCCACAAGGCCCTTTTTTGCACCTTCGATGAGGGTGTTACGGTCGAGCTCGCCGTCGTAATTTGCAATGAGGGTATTATAGACTTCGTCGAGGGCGCTCCAGTCATTGCTGGCGTTACTGCGGAAGCCAAGATAGGGGAGAATATTTGGGGCGATATGGTTCCAGCCAATACCGACGAAAAAACCGATGACGAGTGTAACTACACCGGCGATAATAGTACCGCCGAGGCTAATTTGCCGTTCTTCCCATTGTTTTGCCATGAAACTATTGTAGCATAGATGGTGAGCATGAGGGGAATTTCATTAAAATCTGTTCATCTTCGACACCAAGCTTGGTGTGTGGGCAGCGACAGAGTCGCTGCCCGAAAAGTGCTTAGCTGTTAGTTCTTGTCGATCAGGACGATTTGTCCGTCACAGACCTCGTTGGCCAGATCTTCCACGGGAACGGCTTCCGGATTTGTGTCAGAATCGATAATGATATAGTACTGTTTGGCCGCATGCTCCATATTGGGGCCTGTGCTGACAGTTGATTCCATTGCTTTTCCGGCTTTTTCTGCTGCTCTCATAGCCATTTCTTCCGCCAGTTTTTCTTCCGGGGTCATACTGGTACCATAAGTTGCATCACTATTGTCGTTCTTCCCATCTCTCCAGGGATTTGGGATTGAAGCGGGATCACAACCGGCTGCTTTCTCTTCGGCCAGTTTCTCTTCCGGGGTTATACTGGTGTCGTAAGTTGTCTCACTATTGTCTTCGGCACCTTTGCCTCCCCAGCGCATCTGATCATTGGCTGCGGCGATCCCGGCCAGAAGTCCGAATACGAGGATGGCTGCGATGGTTAGGCTGATTGCGACTTTGATGTTTGTGCTTTTGATTTTCATAAAAATTCTCCTTTTCTGTCCTGAGTTTCTGAGTTCTGGGTTGACGGGTTACACAAGTTGAAAAATTATGATGTGTCGCAACGTTTGGTCTGGTCCATATTAATTCCCTCCTTTACTATGAGACCATTAACAGCTACTATAGATACTACTTAGTATCTAAGATGAAAAGATTTTAAAATACACAGCGAGAGGGTGGCTGAGGTAATCAAAGTTAGGAGAACAGATACCTTAAAATCCGCTCAGTTCTCGCTGGTTAATTCCATTGTAGCACACATATTGAATTTTGTCAATACTTTTAACATAAAAAATGCTAAATTGTGGCTAGTTTTAGGGGTTTTGTCAAGTAATTTCTCTACCAGAGGCGCTGATCGAGGTGGATATAGCGATAGGCGCCTGGGTTGACATTATAGCGCGCGCCGAAGTCGCCGGGCAGGCCGCTTTTGGAGCTGGCACTGTTGTTGTACTCGGTGAGATTGATGGTGCCGTTGGCGTTGACGCTTTCAACCCACATGACGTGGCCATAAATACCCGAAGTGCTGTAGGCGATAGTGTGTGGGGCGGGCGTATTGTTGACGACGTAGCCAAGGCGGGTGGCAGTATTGCCCCAGTTTTTGGCGTCACCCCAGGCAGAGATATAGATACCGTAGAATTCTTGGGCTTTCCAGCCGGCGTAGCTAGTACATTGACAAACATAACCGCCAACTACGATGTATCCAACGTTGTCTCGAGGACAGCGGTCTGCATAAGGATAGGAATTATAGCCTTCACCGACGACACCGTTGCTGTTGTAGTGGGCGATTTCGGCGGCGATTTCTCGTTGCATGGTCTCGCGGGCGGCGATAGCGTCACGGGCGTAAGCTTCGGCATTGTTTTGATAACGTGTGATGAGGATGGACTGTTGGTTACGTTTGCTTTCGATCTCGGCACGGCTGGATTCGGCAGAGGCAATGAGAGCATCGACGCTGAGCTTTTGGGCGGCGAGGTCGTCCTTGAGACGGCGGACAGCTTCGGCAGAAGCAGCGATTTGGGTCTTGGCATTGGTCTGACGGGACTGTTTTTCGGCGTAGTCGCCGAGAGAATTGCTGCCGGCGAGGAGGAGAATAGGATCGCTTTCTTCTTCAAAGTGGGTGTTGACAAGGAGTTTGGCGAGAGCGGCTTGTTGGAGATTGAGTTTGGCTTCATTGGTGGCGATTTCGGCGGAAAGGTCATCGGCGATAGCTTGATTTTTGCGGATATCGGCTTCGAGAGAGGCGATTTCAGCGTTAAGGCGATTGACTTCGTCTTCAAGGGAGTCAGCACGGGCGGCAGCGCTAGCGGCGTTGCGTTCAGCGGCGTCTGCGGCGTCGGCAGCTTCGCGACAGGCTTGGCTGACACAGCCGGCGGGATAAGCGTTCGCGGGCTCTTCTTGATCCATTAAAATGAATCCTGCGGCTCCACCAATAATTAGCAGGGTGATTAGGAAAGCAGCACCCCGAATACCAGGAGATTTGTGTAGCTGACGAGAAAATGTATCGTGCTTACGGTTGCTCATATAATATATATAGCACATTTGGGGTGAAAATGCTAGAGCTATTTGAGGTATTTTTTGATGGCGAGGCGGGCCGAGATCGTGCCAATAATGATGCCAATGAGAATCATGATGGCGTAGATGGCGACGAGAGTGTTAGATTCGAGATATTGAGAGACTTGGGAAACGTCGATACCGTAGCTGGTGAGGTTGGGTTCGATGAAACGGAAACCAACTACGATAATGGTGGTGGCGAGGAGGCCAGAGATGACACCGCTGATTTCGGCTTCAACGAGGAAGGGTCCGCGAATAAAGCCGGGGTCAGCACCAACCAGACGCATCATTTGGATCTCTTCACGACGAGAGAAGATGGCCATGCGGATAGTATTGAAAATAACGAGGACAGAAATAACTAGGAAAACGGCACCGAGAATTAGACCGCCGTTTTTGGCGATGGTAGCCCAAGAATTGATGGTTTCGATTTCAGCTTGATTGACGTTGTAGGTGGGTTCCTTTTCGGTATCGAGATTGTTTTGGTAGAGGACGTTGTTATCGACGATGTATTTGATGGTGTCGAGGTTGTTGGGATCAGTGACTTTGATGCGCATGGTAGCTTGCATCGTACTGAGCATAAGGTTATACATGCCATCGTCTTCGAGCGCGGCGAGAAGCTCGGAGTTGTCTTTGTTTTCGTCGAGGAAATTGTCATATTCAGCTTTGGAATCGGCGATTTCGACTTGGCGGACGTTGGGGTCGGTACGCATGGTTTCAGCCATTTCTTCGAGTACGACTTGATCGGTGCCTGGTTTGAAGAAAATAGTGATATCGATTTTTTCGCGCATGGTTTCGGCGGTAGCGTTGAGAATAAGGCTGGCAAAAACCGTGATCATGAGAATAGTCAGAGTAACGGTCATGACGAGGGTAGCGGCGATTGAGAGCCAAATATTACGGGTGAAGCTGGCGGCGCCATATTTGACTACGCGGCGCGTGTTGCGTAGACGGCTGACACTGCTGTTTTCGACCAAGGTTTTGATGTGGGCCTTGGTTTCTTTGCGCGTGGGTTTGTGGACTTGCTGGTGTCCGGTTTCTTCGACGAGCTTTTTATCGATCATGGGCTAGATTACCTGTTTTTGTTTGGTTTTGCGTGGAGGAGTGGGACGAGTAGCTTGCATCATGCTGGGAGCGGGTTTGAGCTTGATAGTCTGGCCAAGATTGAAATCACTGAGCTTGGGGGCGGATTTGAGTGGGCGGCTGGCGCGATACCATTGATTGGCTGAATCTTGCGCGAGAGATTTGCCGGCTGGTTGGGGTGTGTGGGTGGCGGATTGACTGTGGGCTTTGGTAGCTGATTTGGCGGTGGCGGGTTTTGGAGTACTGGCTGATTTGGGCGATGTAGCTTTGGCTTTGACTTTGGCGGTTTTGGAGGGAGAGGTAGATTTCGCTACGGATTTTTTAGTAGTACGAGAGCGAACGGGGTGATGGATTTTGAGACTGCTGTCGTCCTTAGACACAGTAGCAAAGGTTTGCATAAATTTTTCGCCAGGAATTACAAGATGCGGTGTGACGATAGGTTCGGTGATTTCGGGCTCAGGTTGGTTGTCGAGACGGTAGACGCCGTTAGACTTTTGATCGTCAACGATGCGCCCATCTTTTAAGGTGATTACGCGTTTGCTGAGGGTGTTGACGATGTTTTCGTCATGAGTTGTGACGAGGAGGGTGGTACCGAAATCATTAATCTTTTGCAGGAGTTCGATGATTTCCTGGCGAGTCAAGACGTCGAGATTGCCAGTGGGCTCATCGGCAATTAGGATCTTGGGCTGGCGAGCAACGGAACGGGCAATGGCAACGCGCTGTTTCTCGCCGCCGGAGAGGTTGCCTGGGAAACGGTTGGCTTTGCTTTCGAGTCCAACGAGATCGAGGACTTTGGGGACGGTGCGTTGGATTTCGCGGCCACTCATACCGGCGATTTCTAGAACAAAGGCTACGTTCTCGAAGACGGTGCGGGTGGGAAAGAGCTTATAATCTTGAAAAACTACACCGAGGCGACGGCGATAATGAGGAATGTGGCGTTTCTTGACGTAATCGAGATCGATACCTCCGATGATGATCTTGCCGGAGTCAGGCTGCTCTTCTTTGGTGATCATTTTGATCAGGGTGGATTTGCCGGCTCCAGATTTACCGACCAGAAAGACAAATTCGTGCGGTTCGATATGTAAAGAAATATTATCGAGCGCTGGTTCTTCATCGCCCGGATATGTCTTTGTAATGCGATCAAGCAGTATCATATGATCATGATACCATAAGCGTTACGTGTAGGCAAGATGTATGGATGAATTATTTAGATGTCTCTAAGTAGGCATTAATAAAATCGTCGATATTGCCGTCTAAGACGCTGTCGGGGTCTTTACTTTCGAATTTGGTTCTAGTGTCTTTGACTAGTTTGTAAGGTTGTAAGACGTAATTACGAATTTGTTGCCCCCATTTGGCGGATTCGCCGGCGCGGAGTTTGTCGAGAGTCTCGGCGTGTTGCTCTTGTTGCATTTGGGCGAGCTTACCGCGGAGGATTTCGAGAGCTTTGGCTTTGTTTTGAAGTTGAGAACGTTCGTTTTGGATAGCAACTACGGTATTAGTTGGTAAATGGGTAATGCGGACAGCGGAGTTGGTCGTATTTACGCTTTGGCCGCCATGTCCACCTGAATGATAAACGTCGATGCGGAGATCTTTGTCGTTAAGCTGGATTTGTTCGTCGGTAGTAATGACCGGCAGGATTTCGACGAGAGCGAATGAAGTTTGACGTAAATTGTCAGCGTTGAAAGGCGAAAGGCGTACGAGGCGGTGGACGCCGTGTTCGCTTTTGAGTAGGCCGTAAACATTGGTACCAGTGATTTCATAAACTGCGGTCTTGATGCCAGCTTCTTCGCCGGAGGTGCGTTCGAGACAGGTAGCGGTAAAATTTTGGCGCTTGGCCCAACGTAAATACATACGTTCGAGCATACTAGCCCAGTCCATGGCTTCGGTGCCTCCAACACCGGCTGTGATGCGTAGGATGGCAGAATTATGATCATATTTGCCGGTAAAGCGGAGACTTTTGGAAAGAGTGGCTAACTCTTCTTCGATGGCTTGGATTTGGACTGAGAGCTCGGAAGCGAGGGTATCGTCGTTGAGGTTGAGTAGCTCGTCGAGATCGTCGACCTGCATACGTAACATTCTCCAAGGTTGAACTTCATCACTCAGGTGAGCCAGGGCGGAGTTCTTGGTGCGTGCATTGTCTAGGTCAAGCCATAGCTCTGGTTGCCCCACTTCGGCTTCGAGGGTAGCAATTTCGGCAAGCTTGTCGTCGAGTTTGAGCTTATTCCAGGCAGAATTTAGGTCTTCGCGAATTTTTTGAAGTCGTTTATTGTTGGAGTTATTCATGATGGTCCTCGATTTGATATTCGGGGAATTCAATGATACTGGCGAGCTCATTGATAAGGGCTTTTTCGATCGAGCTGACTGCAACTAGGGCATTAATATTACTACTGATAAATTCGCGGGCGACACGTACGATAGTATCTTTATCAATTTTGGCGATAAAACTCGGCATGCGATTATAATGTTCCAGAGTGCCATTACTAAAATATCCGTCGGCGTAGTAATCGGAGATTTGGTTGACAGTTTGGGCGCCCATTTGGTAACGGCCAGTAGCGTAGGATTTGGCTGCCTCGATGTCGGAATCTTTGATGTCGCCACAGAGGACTTTGTGGAGCTCTTTGTGGATGACCTCGAAGAGTTTAATGGCGCTTTCGGCGTTGACTTCGCCGTCGAAATCCCAAGATGCGTGATGCCAACCATTACTGAGATCGCTGCCCATACTATAGACTAGGCCATTTTTGCGAGCTTGGCCGAAAATTCGGCTGTTCATAGTGCCGTTTAAGATGTGATTTAAGCAGTTCATGGCATAAACTTCGGCGGGGGTAAGCTTGCGCGGCACAACCCAGGAAAATCCGAAAGTGATGTTAGCGGCGTCTTTGCGGCGAATGAGGGTGGGTGCCGAGCTGTGGAGATCATCGTGGGGGATTTCGAAACGCTCGCCAGGTTTTAGGCCCCAGTTGTTGAGGGCTTTGATAATTTTGTGTTTGCGATGTTTGAGATTTCCTGCAATAATAAAACGCATGTTGTGAGCGGTATGGGTGCGACGATAGTGCTCGCGGATGTCTTTGAGCTCAATGTTGTTGATAGTTTTGAGACGTTCTTGTAGATCTGGGACGTTTTCGCCAATCATTTGCTGCAAGCGTGGCCAAAGTAGACGACAGTATTCGTTAAGATAGCCAGTCAGTTCGGCTTTGACATTGCCTTTTTCGCTTTTTAACTCTTCGTCGTTGAACTTGGGCTGCGTGATGGCGACTTGCTGGAGATTTAAAATGCGTTCCCACTCAAAATCAGCACATTCGCTTTCGTAGCAAACGGAAAAATCGGACGTCCAGGCATTGTGATAGGCGCCATTTTTGGTAAAATCGGCTTCAAAAGTCTGTTCGTTGGGGTATTTGGCGTTGGCACCAAAGGCTAGATGCTCGACAACGTGAGCAATTTCGTAGACGTCTGGTCGTTTGGCATAGCGCATGCCGGCGCGGAATTGGATTTTTGTGTTCATGACGCTGGCATTTGGGACGTCAATGAGCAAACCCTTGGCACCTGAAGCCAGGATGATCTCTTCGGCAGAATGTTTTATCGCTGTTTCCCTTTCTTCTTGTTCTGACGTTGCTTTTTCTTGTCTTTGCGCGCAGTGTTGCGTTTGTGATTGACGGAAATATTAGTTTTGTCACTAGCGCTGGGGGTTTTGTGACCATGTTTGAATTCTTGGTCGAGGTTCTTTTCGCCGGCAGAGATTTCGTTGACGCCTTTTTCGGTTGCACTTTCGGCCATTTTGGTGAGTTCGGTGTCGTATTCGACTCCATCGGTGACACCTTCAGCGATAGCTTCTTGTTTAGTGAGGGAGAGTAGAATTTTAAGAACTTCTTCGCGGAGATTTTTTTCGAGTCCACCGAAAAGTTTTTGGGATTCTTCGCGATATTCGACTAGCGGATCGCGTTGACCAATGCTGCGCCAGTGAATGCCTTCGCGCAGGTGCTGCATATTTTCGAGGTGTTGCATCCAGAGGGTGTCAAGGACTCGCAAATAGACTTCTCGCTCGATCTTGCGCATAACTTCGGCGGTAAATTCGTCTTCTTTGAGTTGATATTGGCGATTGACTTCGTTTAGGGCGAGTTTGATGCGATCTTTTTCTTTGCGGGCTTTGCCAATTTGGTCGATTAATTCATCGTCAAAGTTGAAAACTGCCTTGAATTCTTCGTGGAATTTCTTATTGACTCGGGAGCTATCTTTGACGAGATCTTCGACTGTAGTTTTCATAAGGCGTTCGATTTCGTGATGGATATTTTCCCCATCGAGGATTTTACGGCGCATACCGTAGACGACTTTGCGGTGACGATTGATGACGTTGTCGTACTGAACGACATTTTTGCGTGAATCGAAATTAAAGCCTTCGATGCGTTTTTGGGCAGATTCAAGAGTCTTGGAGACGGCTTTGTTTTGGATCGGTACGTCTTCGGCAACACCGAGGCGACTCATGAGCACTGCGATGCGATCACCTTGGAAAATGCGCATTAGATCGTCTTCGCAACTGACGAAGAATTGGGTGGTGCCTGGGTCACCCTGACGTCCGCCGCGGCCACGTAATTGATTGTCGACGCGTCGACTGTCGTGACGTTCTGAGCCAATAACGACGAGTCCACCGAGCTCTTTGACTCCTGGGCCGAGCTTGATGTCGGTCCCGCGGCCGGCGAGGTTAGTAGCTAAGGTGACGGCGCCTTTTTCACCGGCTTTGGCAACGATGGCGGCTTCGCGTTCATTGTTTTTGGCGTTAAGAAGCTCGTATTTAATGCCGTGTTGATCGAGATATTTGGCAATGAGTTCGTTTTTGGCGATGCTGGCAGAGCCAACAAGTACGGGTTGACCGCGGTCATGGTATTTTTTGACTTCGGTGGCAATGGCTTTGAGTTTGCCGGCCTCAGTGCGGTAAATTAAATCGTCTTTGTCGATGCGTTGGATGGGGCGATTGGGCGGAATTTGGATAACATCGAGAGAGTAGATTTGTTGGAATTCCTCAGCTTCGGTAAAAGCAGTACCGGTCATACCGGATAATTTGTGATAGAGCCGGAAGAAGTTTTGGAAGCTAATTGTAGCAAGAGTCATAGATTCTTGTTTGACGGCGACGCCTTCTTTAGCTTCAATGGCTTGGTGGAGACCTTCGTTGTAGCGGCGACCTTGCATGAGACGACCAGTGTGCTCATCGACGATGACGACATCCCCGCTATTGGTGACGACATAATCTTTGTCGCGCTGGAAAACGACGAGGGCGCGCAAGGCTTGCTCGAGGTGATAAACCAGACGAGTGTGTTTAGTAGAATAGAGATTGGTTACGCCGAGTTCTTTTTCGATTTTTTCGACACCTTTGTCGGTTAGAGTGACACTGCGGCGTTTTTCATCAAAAACGTAATCTTCGGGAGTGAGTTTGGAGACGACTTTGGCAAACTGATAGTAGGCGTCAGGATTGTCACCTGCAGGGGCAGAAATGATGAGTGGGGTGCGAGCTTCATCGATTAGAATTGAGTCAACCTCATCTACGATGGCAAAATTGAGGCCGCGTTGACGGAGATATTGTGGTTCACTGACCATGTTATCGCGTAGGTAATCAAAGCCGAATTCGTTGTTAGTGCCATAAGTAATGTCGGCGGCGTAGGCTTCTTTGCGGGTGGCGGGCTTCAAGTGGAGGAAGCGCTCATCGTCATGGTCTTCGTTTTCGTATTCAGGATCATAAATAAAACTAGCTTGGTTGACGATAACACCGACGCTGAGACCTAAGAAATGATAGACTGGAGCATTCCAGCCGGCGTCGCGCTGAGCGAGATAATCATTAACTGTGACGACGTGAACACCCTTGCCAGTCAAAGCGTTGAGATAGGCGGGGAGCATGGCAACTAGAGTTTTACCTTCACCGGTTTTCATTTCGGCGACACAGCCTTCGTGGAGTACCATCCCGCCGATGAGCTGAACATCGTATGGGCGCATGCCGAGGATGCGTTTGGAGGCTTCGCGTGCGATTGCGAATGCATCTACGAGGATCGCATCGAGCTCTTTTTGAGTGCCATTTTTGAGTTTGGATTTGAGAAGGTTAGACTGGTTTTGGAGCTCAGAATCGCTGAGAGCCTCATATTTGGACTCTAAAGCACCGATTTGAAGTGCTTTTTTGTACATATGCTTGAGGATTTTCTTTTGCGCATCGCCAAAAACTCCCTGCAAAATGCGGGTGAGTAAAGTTTTGTCTGCGAGCTTGTCGGTGGGCCGCTTAGGTTTTGAGGTCTTTTTTGTTAGTGGTTGTTGCCTAGTCGACGTCTTCGATTGTGCATCTTGTTCTGCCATAATTTCTCCAAAATCTCTACAAATTTGTTCTCTTAATTATAGCAGATTATGAGCGTTTGATAAACAGGTTTTTGAGTCCGCGTTTGGAGAGGTGGGGCGTGGATTCGAGTTTAAAGCGACGAATTTGGCCTTTGAGTTTGGCTTCGAGAATATCAATACCGGCAAAAACGTTAGAACATTCATCCTTCGCGGTGATAACTTTGCCACCAGTCACTTCCATGGCGACGGAAATTTCGTACTTATTGCCGTGGGCACGGTCAACTTCGGTAATAACGACTCGCGTAACGATATCTTTTTTGTGCCCGCGGGGTAGATAGCGGTCGAGTTTACCGATACGTTTGGTGGCGTATTTACGAAAACTATCAGAAATCTTATAATTATTGCTACTGATTTCGATTTTGTCGATCATAAGGTCTCCTTATAAACCTAAGCTACCAAGACTTCCCATGAAGGGCTTCATTTTGTCGGTGGCAATTTCTTGAGCTTTGGCGTAGCCATCGCGCATACAGTCTTCGATCCAGTGCTCAAGCTCCTCGATATCATCGAGGTCGATTTTGTCAGGATCAATTTTAACGCTCTTGATCTTAAGCTCTCCGGTGATTTGGACTGTGACGGCTCCGTCGCCTGCCTCAACTTCTACGATCTCGTTTTTGAGGGACTTTTGTGCTTTGCGCAGCTGGTTAAGCATTTTCATTTGGTCCATAGTTGCGCCCATAATTATACTCCTTTATTCTTGATTAGATGAGTCAATTTCATGCATATTATTATATACGTATATTCTATCAGAATTGTCGGATTTTGGCGAGGTGATAATTTCTTGGATGACACCAGGCGTTTCACTCTGGAGCCCGAGTGTACTGTAGCTTGCGGGGAGTTCTTCGGAGGTGGGTAACTCATTTTTGACTATGTAAAGTTTTTGATCGTCGAGGATTTGGAAGAAGTTGTACTCGGTGTCTTGATCGAGGACGTAAAGGGTGGATCCAGGGTCGAGATGAGTAGAGATGAGTTCTAGATCGTTGTTGAATTTATCGGCTACGATGGGAACGTAACGGTAACCGAAGAGAAAGTGGGTAATGCCTCCGATGATCATAATCCCAAGGAAGATACCGATGGGAAAAATAGCGGAGATACGAGCATAGGGGTTGTCTGGGAATAGATCGTACCATTTGGCAAGAATGTAGCGTAAGCCATGAGCAATTAAGATAGCCATGGGCAGGAGGATGAGGATGGCACATTCGGGGTTGAGTCCGGATAAGAAAATCGTAAAGACGATTAAACAGCTGGCGATGGAGTTACGAGAGGCGAAGAAGCCTTTGGTGGTGGATAAGAGGCCGATAATAGCGAGAGCGACAGAGGCCAGCCCGACGAAGGGTGAAAGGAAGGCGCTATCCAGTGCAGTGTTCCAAGCGAAGAAAGGTAAGAAGGCAGCTTGGACATTATCGAGGAATTTGCTCAGAGAGAAATCTGGAGCGAGGAGAAGTTCGGCGATGATGGTGGGATTGATAAAAGCGGCCATAACGAGAGTAGCGAGACCCGCGATAATGATGAAAATGGTGAGGATGAGAGGAAGGGTGGGCAGGGTCTTGATGGTGAAACGGAGATGGGGGTGGAGAAAAGCGAACAATACGATGAAGATTGCGAGATAAATTAAGTGGGGAGTGAAGATGGAGGCAAGCAGTGCGAAAGCGAAGACGAAACAATACAAGGGCTTGGGCTTGGTGACGCCCTGGATTTTGGAGCCGAGCCAGAGTAGGAGCGTGGGCCAAAAGACTAACATGATGAGCGGAGTGCCAGAACCGGCGAGATAGAGGAAGGAGGCAGAAAGTACGGCCAGGATGGAAGCGAGCAGGGCGACGTTGTTTTTGAACCAACGGTTGAGTAATAAGATTAGCAAACCACCCAGCATAAGACCAATGACGATGCTGGGGAGTTTGACGGAATAGGCGGTAAGACCAAAAGTGAGGATGGATAACTTTTGTAAGGCGTGGTAAGGGAGGTCAACGATATCACCGCGAAAGATAGAGTCGGGATGTAAATTATATGAGCGCGTGGCGGAAATCATTTCGGCTTCGGACAGGCCACCCGGAGATAGAAGGGGCAAACCAAAAAGCAGAGTGACATAAGCAGTACTAAGCAAAATGAAACCGATAATGTAACGGTGACGATAGAGAAAAAGCTTGGAAATGACGAGTTTCTTCACAGTAGTATTGTAGCATGTATATGAATAATGGTCTAGCTTTGCTCGTGTTCGTGGTCGAGAGACATAAAGCGTAGGAGTTCGGGGTGAAAATAGAGCTCGATCTTGCCTACAGGTCCATGACGATGCTTGGCGATGATGAGCTCGGTGATGTTGGTCGGGATAAAATCGTCTTTGTTTTGATTGTAGTAGTCGGGACGATGTAAGAACATGACCATATCAGCATCCTGCTCGATGGAACCGGACTCGCGCAGGTCAGAAAGGACGGGGCGTGGATCGTCGCGACCAGTGACGCCACGAGAGAGCTGGGCGAGGGCGATGACGGGGATTTCTAATTCCCTAGCCATAGTTTTGAGGCCGCGGGAAATTTCGGTGACCTCTTGGACACGGTTGCCAGCATAACGATCAGATCCTTGGAGTAGCTGCAGGTAGTCGACGACCACCATGCCGATATTGTGATCGTGCCAGGCGCGACGGGTTTTGTTGCGGAGTTCGAGAATGGTCATCGAACTGGTATCATCGATATAGAGGGGGACTTCGTTCATGTCGCCCAAGGCATCGCCGATTTTGGCAAAATCTTCATCGGAGACATTACCGGTGCGGATGCGCCAGTTGTCGATCCCGGAGACGTCAGAGATCATGCGGTCGACGATCTCTTGATTGGCCATTTCCATAGAAAAGAAGAGTACGCCGCTTTTGCCGTTGCGGGTGGCGACGTTGAGGGCAAGATTTTGGGCAAAAGTGGTTTTACCCATAGCAGGGCGCGCACCGATGATGATGAGGTCGCCTTTTTGGAAGCCGGCGGTTTTTTTGTCGAGATCGTGAAAGCCAGTTTTGAGGCCACGCAAGGCGCCTTTGTTGCGGTGGAGTTCTTCGATGCGATCGTAGGCGTCGACGAGAAGGTCTTCGAGAGCGACATAGTCGGCTTTGGTGGTTTGGTCGGAGACGTCGTAAAGGGTTTTTTCGGCTTGACCGACGAGGTCAGTGATTTGCTTGGAGCCGTCGTAGGCTGCGTTGGCGATGTCGGTGCCGGCACTGATGAGACGGCGACGAATGGCGGCTTGAGAGACAAGTTCAGCGTAAGCTTCGGCGTGTGAAGCGGTGGGGACGAAATTGGTGAGTTCGGTGAGATAAGGTGCTCCACCGATGGTTTTGAGTTTACCGTTGCTCTTAAGCTCGGAGGTGAGGGTCATAAGATCGATCGGGCGGTGCAGATTGAAGAGGTTGGTCATTCCGCTGAAGATGTCGGTGTGTCTGGGGTCATAAAAATCTCGGGCTTTGACGATTTCTAAGACATTGGGAAAATTGGAGTCGGATAGCAAAATCGCTCCAAGCAAGGATTTTTCGGCTTCTAGATCTTGTGGTGGGACGCGACCAGAGTCAGATCGTGCAGATTCTTCCATTTACCTCCTAGCGGCAAATGTCGTCTACCTCACCTAGAACGGCATATCGCCGGTTACTTCTTGTACATTTCCCATTATAGCAGAGATTTCGGAAAGTTTAGGATCATTCGTGGCTTGATCTGAGCCAAGTTCGTGGATTTGAAGAGCGATACCGTTGAGGGCGTCGGTGAGGATTTTGGTGTTACCAGGCTTTTCGAGGATATTTTTGGTGAATTTTTGGCTGGGATAAAGGTGGAGGGTCGTGCCGTCGAAGCTGTATTTGGTCTTGAGAAGCTGATTATAGACCGCAGAATTGGTGTCATGGATATCATCAAGGTAGTTGTCCCAGTTGAAATTATCGGCGTCGACAGCGCGTCTCAGGGTGCGTAGGGCGGAATTATCGGTTTCTGGGGAGGGTTTAGAGGGGCCAAAATTGACTTTTTGACGCTCAGGAGCGTTCTGAGGCGGTTTGGGAGGCGTTTCGTCTGGAGGGGCGTCAGATGGCGGATTTGCTGGAGGAGTCATATTTGGGGCTTCTGGAGGCGTCTGCGGTAAAATCGGGGTAGAGACGACGTTTGGGGTCGTGTTAAGTAGGGCGAGCAGGAGTTTGGCTTCAGGAAAGGGGGGCTGGACATCAGGGAGTTTTTCGAGGAGAGGGAGGAGAGCGATGTCGGGGTGTTCGAGGATGAGGGAAATCAGCTCCCCGGCGAGGACTTCAGGTTTGATACCGGTATTTAAGAGATCTTTAAGTAAGGTATGAATTTGATGATGGTCGCTATTGCTATAAGCGGATAGAAGGGTGTTTAAGGCGGTGATCTCTGGGAGTCCGAGAGCGTCTACGAGTAGATCGGCAGTGATTTCGCCATCGGTGAGAGTAGTGATCTGATCGAGGAGACTGAGAGAATCGCGAAAAGATCCTCCACCACGGCGTACGACGATGTCGAGAGCATCGTCGGTAATTTTGATTCCCTCTTGGTCGGCAATGCGACGCAGATGAGAGCGCATGATATCTGGGCTAGCGAGACGAAAAGTGTGGACTTGGGTGCGAGAAGAAATGGTGATGGGGATTTTGTGAGCGTCAGTGGTGGCAAGAATGAAAATGACATGTGTAGGCGGCTCTTCGAGAGTCTTGAGGAGAGCGTTGGCGGCACTTTTGGTGAGCATATGGACTTCGTCGATGATGTAGACTTTGTATTTGCCGGTGGCGGGAGCGATGACGGCCTTTTCGCGGAGCTCGCGGATATTGTCGACACCGGTGTTGGAAGCGGCGTCGATTTCGATGATGTCGAGGTAATTATCTTCGATGGTATAATCAAAACCATTGACAGCGTGTGCGAAAATGCGGGCTACAGATGTCTTGCCGGTGCCACGGGGGCCAATGAAGAGATAGGCGTGGCCGATTTTGCCTTGGGTGATGGCGCGCGATAGGACGTCGGTGACTTGAGATTGTCCGATGACGTCAGCTAGACTGGTAGGGCGATATTTGCGGTAGAGGGCCTTGATAGGCGTGGCGTCCGACATTTAGAGGGCGGCCTCAACGGCGGCCCAGGCGGCTTGTTCGTTGTTGGCCGGGATGATGGCAGAAACTTGGCTGCCCTCGCGCAGGTGGAAATAAGTCACAGAGGCATAGAGAACTTCGTATTCGCGACCGCCGACCTCGATGTAATATTTGTCATCGTGATGAATTAGGGTACCGATCACGGCTTTGCGCTCGACGGGTCCGATCTGCTTGTAGAGGAAGCGTCCTTCGGGCGTGATGGTGAGCTTCAAGATGTCGCCTTCGATGAGCTTGGATTTGGAAGCATAATTTGCAGGAACAGGGTAGTTTTTGCCGTCGGGGCCGATCATGATTTGACCGTCGAAGACACCTTCGATGACTTTACCCTCAGGGCTCGACACGACAGTCTCACGGGGAGCAGTGATGGCTTCGCCATCGCCGAGTACGGAAATTAGCAGCTCTTTGGCTGCGGCAAGATTCGTCTCGGCCTCTTGGATCAGACCGCGCAGACGCTTGATTTGTTTTTCTGGTAGTTCAGACATTACCTCGCATCCAGTCCGTCATTAACTTTAATACTACTTCTATCTTATATCTTAGACTAGTAAAAGTCAAGGTAGGATTTGGGCGAGTTTTCCACTAGATTAACTGTGGTGCAAGCAAAAATGTTGTAAAATTTACATGAGAAAAATAGCATAATGGTCTTGAAAAATGTGAAATTTGGGCTTATGGCAATAAAACAGCCCCCGGAGTGGGGGCTGGGGTGTTGCTATCTCGCATCGGCGGCCAGGATACTCTCGCCGTAGATGATGACGCTGATATTGTTTACGGTTTTACGGGTTGCGCTCGGTGTGCCACGCTGATTGGTCAGGCGCTCAGGATAAAGGTAAAACCCGATCTGGGTCTTGCTGACGCTGATGGGGCCTCGACTGAGCCAGAGTCCCTGGTCGGGATTAGCCTCGAACTGAATCTCACCGACAGCGGTTTTGTCTTCGCCGTCATTGTAATACAGAATGATTTGTCCCAGCTGATTGGCGCGTAAGAAATCGGTGTATTCGATCCAATAGCTACCATCGGGGAGCGCCTTGCCTTCACGGTTGGCTTTGAACGTCACGAGATAGGCTGAGCCTTCTTCGATGAGATCGGCGTCCGTGAATGTCATTGACCCATTATCGCTGGTGGTAACCAGCTGCAGAGTTGCCGCAAGTTCTTCGGGATGTAATGACTGATTGTGGAACGTCATGCGGAATACGTCTAGCGGGGTGAGCTGATCATGACCGTCGGAACTAGGCTCAGGCTGATCCTGCGGAGTGGTGTGATTAAGGTTTATGCTGGATTCGAGCTCCTCGATTTTGGCGTTAAGTTCCTCGATTTTGGCGTTAAGCTCCTCGATCCGCTTAGCCTGCACCTCGTCCGTAAGCTCAATGTCGGCGGCGCGAGCATTAACTCTTACGATCCTTTCATCATGATCGTTGAATCTGTATTCGCTGATCACGCTTCCTACAAGAGCCATAACGGCAAGCACGAATGTAACGAAGATGAACAGGGATATGAGGGGGTGAAAGTGTAATGGCAAGTCATTTTCTTCTGTCTCCTCGTCTTCATCTGTGGTATCGTCGTGGCCCTGAGCATAGCCGGCGTTGAAGCCCTCGCCGAATCCAGTAGCAAAGCTGCGAACCTCGATGAGCTCTTCGGGTCCGTCTGTAGGGGTGCTTTCGGCCGAGTCGTTGGCAGTGGTGCCCATCGGGGTCTGTTCGGGGTTGTCCGATCTGATGACGTTGTGATTAGTGTCGGGTGTGTTCTGGTTCTGGTGTTTCATGTCTTTTCCTCCTTTTTCAGAAACCTGGGGATAGCAAGTTAAACTACAAAAATATTCCCCACAGATACTTTATTCTTCTATTGTAGCATACTTGGATGAAAAAGTCAATGGTTTTGGCATAAAATTTGAAGAAATGGGGATTTGAGGTGGTTTGGGCCGAAATAGGGATCTTAAGGTTTTGGTTTTGCGACAAAATTGGACCCCCGAAGAGGTCCAATCCAACTCCTAGCAGTAGAAAATAAATTAGGCGAGCTCGACGGTGGCGCCAGCTTCTTCCAAGGTTTTCTTCATGGTTTCGGCTTCGTCTTTTTTGACTTTTTCTTTGACGGTGGCAGGAGCGCCATCGACGATAGCTTTGGCTTCGCCAAGACCGAGGCCGGTGATTTCTTTGACGGCCTTAATGACGGCAATCTTTTGAGCGCCGGCGTCTTTTAAGACGACATCGTATTCAGATTTGCCTTCGTCGGCAGCAGCGCCGCCTTCAGCAGGGGCAGCAGCGACAGCGACAGCCGCAGCGGCTGGCTCGATGCCGTATTCGTCTTTGAGAAGATTTTTGAGTTCGTTGACTTCGAGAATGGTCATGTTGACCAACTGTTCGGCCAATGCTTTGATATCTGTAGCCATGATTCATTGTTCCTTTGATGTGGTGCATCTATAACTAGCCGTTCTTTTCGAGACCCGCTTGTTCTCAGTTGGTCGCGAAGATTCTCGAAAAGAAGACTAGCAAAGATGCCCTATATTAAATGATTAATAAATTGTTGTGAGTGGCGCTAATTTGCTTTAGCTTCGAGACCAGAGATAATGTCGGAGAGGCCATTGCTGGTACCAGAGACAATATCGGTGATCGGGGAAAGTAGCTGTGCGACGACCTGAGCGATGAGCTCGTTTTTGGACGGCATTTTGGCCAGAGTAGTGATCTCGGCCTGGTCCATCGACTTGCCTTCGCCAGAAAAACCACCAACTAGCTCGAGGGCGGGATGGGTTTTGGCGAACTCGGCGAGGATCTTCGCAGGAGCGACCTCGTCGGTGTCAGAAATCGCGTAAATCAATTGGCCGACGAGACCAGTAGTATCAGTGTCCTGATAGATAGCGATCTCGTTCATGGCGACTTTGACGAGGCGATTTTTGACGACCTTGATTTTGACGCCGGCTTCGCGAGCACCCTTGCGCAGATCTTGGAGACCGGCGACGGTGAGGCCCTGGTAACGGGCGTAAGCGGTGAGCTTGGCGTCAGCAAGGAGAGCGGTCAAATCAGCAACCAAAGTATCTTTTTTAGCTTTGGAAATTGCCATAAAAATCCTTGTTTAATATTTACTTTACTATTTCTGCTAGTGAGTTGTTAAGTGTCGTTACCCAAGAGACCTAACAAGAGATTTCTCGGTGGCATAATTAAGAGGGGAGAAATTGATGAAAATTTCTGATTTCAGCCTCCGCCACTGTCTTCGAATAACTGAAATCATTATAGCAAATAATCCAGGAAAATGCAAGGGTCAAGACGATAATAATTATAATATAGCCTCACCTCCTCTATCCTTCGTCCGTAGTGGGTTCGTCATTCTGGACTACGGTTCTCTGAGGTACTTCGGCATCAATGGTTACGGCTGGTCTTCGGCTTCACAGGCGTTTACCTCTGTTACTTCTGCTACCGCGTACCGCCTCGGCTTTAGTGCGTCTGGCGTCTACCCGTCGGACGGCCCGTCCAATCGTTGGTACGGTTTCCCCATCCGCTGCTGCCTTTCTGCCAAAATGCTTAGAATAAAGAAAACTAGCTTTTATAAAACAGTTTACGTTTTTAAAAAACGTAAACTGTGGAGTGTGTGGCAATACGGGACCCAATCTAAAAAGTCCCCCTTAAAGGGGGACTTGGCTCATAACCCGAAATTAATTGTAGATATTTTCGACTTGGATCGAGGGGCCCATGGTAGTTGTGAGATAGAGGGACTTGACAAAGCTACCTTTAAGCGAGGCCGGACGGTGGCTTTTTAGAGAATCGAGGAAGGTTTCGGCGTTGGCGACGAGCTGAGCTTGATCAAAGCTGGTTTTGCCGAGACCGAGATGGATAATGGCTTGCTTGTCGACGCGATATTCGACTTTGCCGGCTTTGGCTTCTTTGACGGCTTTTTCGACGTCGGTGGTGACGGTGCCAGCTTTGGGGTTAGGCATGAGACCTTTGGGGCCAAGCAGGCGAGCGAACTTACCGAGCTTCGGCATGTAGGCCGGAGTGGAAATGAGGACGTCAAAGTCGATCTCGCTCTTTTCGAGGCGCTTCAAGAATTCTTCGTCTTCGGCAATGTCGGCGCCAGCGGCGGCAGCTTTTTTGGCCTCGTCGAGAGGAGCAAAGACTGCGACGCGGACGGTCTTACCGTTACCGTGAGGTAAGACGACGGTAGCGCGGATGTTTTGATCGGCTTGGCGTGGGTCGACGCCGAGACGGGCGTGGATTTCGATAGTGGCATCAAATTTGGCGGGATTAGTCTTGACGGCGAGCGCAAGCGCTTCGGGGAGACTATAAGTTCGATCCTCGACGAGCTTAGCGGCGGCTTGGTACCTCTTGCCGCGGCGCTCGATCTTCGGGCGGGTCACAGGGGCGGCGCCACGGGGTTTTTCGCCGGCTTCTTCAAGAGCTTTGGTTTCGGCTTTGCGAGCTTGGCGCTCTTCTTCGGCTTTGACCGCTTCAAGGTGTTTTTTGGATTTTTTGCCAGATTTGGCGAATTTTTCCTCGGTGTTCTCGAGGGTTTCTTCGACTTCGGCGCCGGCAGCCATTTCGGCAACTTTTTCGGTGATTTCGGCGGATTTATCTTCTGCCATAGATTTAATTCCTTTCTGTGGTAATGCGGAAACAGGGCTAAATCAGCGTGCTTCCTCCCAACATGGTTGATATTTGAGGTTATTATAGCAAAAAATCAAAAATTTGTCGAGGAAAATAGATAAAATAGTGTGAAATTGGGCCGAAATATTGACTTTTTGAGCTAAGTGTGATATAATGGAAAGATAGGCCGTC
>CANBER010000010.1 GCA_947367795.1 uncultured Candidatus Saccharibacteria bacterium | reverse complement strand
CGCCCCAACGAGAGTCCAGGCCGAGCGACGGGTTGACGCCAGACGTATAGAAGTGGAGGTAGTACGCGGTAGCAGAAATAACAGAGGGGAACGCCATAGAGGTTGAGCTCCAGCCGTAACCATTGATGCCGAAGTACCACAGAGAACCGTGGCTCAGAGAGACGAGTCCACTACGGACGAAAATCACATCCACTAGAATAAAAAATCCATGAAATACACCGGCGGAAGCGAGAGAATTCGTTATCAAGCGCAGCGAGATCCAAGAGAATCCTCCTTTTCAAAGAAAAGCACCAAAACGCCTGGCGTTTTGGTGATCGCTTCACCTGCCAAACTAGAAACTGCGCCTTGCGTATTTTCTAGTTTGGCGGAAGCGAGAGGATTCGAACCTCCGATACATTGCTGCATACACGATTTCGAGTCGTGCGCCTTCAACCACTCGGCCACGCTTCCATTCATAATTATACCATACCTCCACCCCAAAGCAACTTGTAAAGCGTTTACAAGTTCAACCCAATCTAACCCCTGTCATTTCGCCGTGTATATTCTTGTATTAACGGAATATTACTCAAATAATTCTTCCACATCCCTTGCCTCGCCCCCTTCGTGTCACCTCTGTCACCATAAATCCCCGCCTGATTCGTATGTTCATATAACGAGGTGGTAAAATCTCCCATCGTCACCCAATCCCGTCTCAAACCCATCGTCGTCAACGGAGACACCGCCTCCACCCACTCAATCCACGCCCTACTCCGTGCATCCTTGCAAAACAGCCAATTATATTGTCCATCATGCGAAGCAAACCCTTCCACAGTAATCGGCCCCGCATCCACCGTGATCGTCTCAAACTCCACTATCTTTTGCCCGAAATCCGGCGCCCGATTATAATCAATACTCAGCGTGTACGGCGCCTTCTTCTGGTTGAGTCCACTCAAACCGAAATCATGATTCAACGGATCACGCGACACCTGCGTATAATAATCGCCCTTCATCCGCCCATAACTCCACAGCGTCTGATACTCCTGCAGGGAATTATAAGCATGCGCTGTCCCCGCAATATAAAACTCCGCCACTCCCCGCGTCTCATCCAACATATAAACCCCATACTTATGCTCAATCTCTGCTAACGCCCCTTGCAACTCCGCTGGCAACGTCACCGACTCCTCCGCCTGCCCCAAGCAATATCGGTCCATCGACCCATCACTCCGTCTCGTATAATCCGGCAGATACCGCCACAAAACCTGCATGTTATTCTTGTAATACGCTCGCACCTGCACACTTTCACCTTCCGGAATATACGCCACCACCCCAATATAGCCATTCGGCAGCTGGAACATTCGCGACAAATAAATCTGCATCTGGTCAATTTCCACTGCATATACCGGTCCCAGTTTCGCCTCCGCCAAATTATGCGTATTTAAATGACGCTCAATTTGTCCACCCCTCCACGGATCGCCATCAATCACGGCTCGCCCCAACATCTCCCCGCTTTGTTCTGCGCTTACTTCCGCCACTTCCAGTTTTTTCACTTTCATAGCCACAGGATTGCTGTTCAACGCCAGCTCCCTCGCCTCCACTTCAAGCTGCTGCATTTGCAGATAGTATTCCCACCGCTCACCATACAAAATCCCCATCATCCCCCCCAACGACTTCTCATATTTTTGGTACAAATCCGGTGTCGCTTTCAACTGAATCTTCTGCAAAAACTTCCGCCCCCGCTCCATTGTCACTATCGGCGTACGATAATCCGGCAACTCCTGATTCACTTGCGTCAACATATTAATCAGCGCTTTTTCGTCAATTTTCTGACCACTAGTCATTTTTAGACCCAACAGCCATACCAATATCTGCATTTTTCGCGAATCTTGACGCAACTTCGTCAAGATTTCCGCCGCATTACTATCTAATTGCCCTAAAGGTCCTCGCACCGCCAACAAAAATTCCGCTTTTTCTTCGTCACCAATTTCTCCCGTCGCCCACCTCTGCAAAAACTTCACTCGCTGCTCTACGCTAGCTCTAGGCTCCGTTGCCTCAAGCGCCGCTCGCCTCAGACTCTGATGCCGCTCCTGTTTTAGTTCCTTTAACGCCCGCGTCCCCAACCCTACGATTTCCTCCGGCGTCACACTTACCGCCAGATCAGCATTAAAGTAATTAATTATCCGATTTTGTATCCGCTCCGCTCGCTGTCGCCTCGTCTCCTGTGCCGTCTGCCCATCCACAACATCCGATCGATCCATTACAACCTCAGTTTTCTTCCAGGCCGCCTCATCGGCTACAACATTCTGCATCTTCGTCTCTGTACTTTGCGGCTTCTGCTTTTTCGAGTCTTCTTTTTTCAGCACCAACCCCAAAGGATTCCGCATCCCATCAATACTCCGTCGTCGCGTTTTCTCTGCCTTCTCCGGCTTCAGCCTCCCAAACATATCTACATTATACTACTTTTAGTCATAAAAAATTCAAGATTAAAAGGGAGCTATTTCGGCTTCTCTCAAGCGAAGTACGATTTATATCGAACGAGCGCCGAGAGAACTGTCGAAAGAGCCCCTTTTAACTTGAATTTTGGTATGCCCGACAGGATTCGAACCTACGACCTTTGGCTCCGCAAGCCAACGCTCTATCCAACTGAGCTACGGGCACATATGTGGATATTCCCACGCCATGCGCTTTCCTATCCACCTAGAATGAAAATGAGCATTGCGAAGGATCGCAACACCTATATTGTACCACAAATTTTTTATTTACACCAGAGTTTTTTATGCTACAATTAAAGTATTATGGAAGGTACTACAAAAAATCCCGCAACTCGCAAACGCTTCAACTTGGCCCGCACCAAAGTCAAACTCCTCGCTGCCTATTACGGCCACCCTGCCCGCGATCTACGTTTAATTTGTATTACCGGCTCCACTGGAAAATCCACCGTCGCCCACTTTGTCCATGAGATCCTTCGCGCCGCTAGCCAGCCCGTCGCCATTCTCGCCTCTGACCACGAGGTCAAAGCTTCCGTTCTACACAAATTCCTCAACGACGCTTGGAAAGCCAAAGCCACCTACGCTATTATTACTGCACCCGCCTCATCACTAAGTCATGACACGTTTTATGGCCTGCCGATTTACGTTGCCGCTCTCACCGATTTTCTCCCTACCAATCTCTCCGAACCCGAAACCGCTTCCTATCTTGACGCCAAATCCACCCTCTTCCGCATGAACCCGGAAGTCGTCGTCCTCAATCGCGACGACCTTCGTTATCCTGATTTCGCTAATTTCCGTGGCAAGACCGAGACTATCACTTATGGCGCTTCATCCGATTCGGATTTACGCATTGATTATTCCAAACTCTACCGCAAGGGAACTGAAGCCAGCCTCAGCTTTGGCAACAAAGCCTTCACTGTGGCTAGCTTTCTCACCGGCGAGCCCACGGTGTCGTATATGGCCTGTGCCGCCGCCATCGCCACCGCCCTCAATATCTCGCCTGCGACCATCGACGAAGGCATCGCTAGCTACAACCCTCAGCCTGATCCAGATCCAACCCCGGCTTCGCCAACTCCCACCAACTAGGTTGGCTTTCTATAGAAATCCGATAACTTCGATCAATTAGAATCCTAATTTGCTGCATGTCTACACTACCATCCAATACGATAGTAATCCAATTGTTTTTATTCATGTGATACCCTGGATAGATATTCTCACTACTCTGTGCAAACTCCCTTGCTTGCCCTTTTTCAAATCTTACATCCAAAATCTCCAACTCACCCTCCTGTTCAATTCCTATCTTATCAGCCAATACGATCATGACTAATCCATACCATTTGCGGTTTACTTTATTCCTCCAAATCGCATTCGCATCAAATCGCGGCCACAAAAATTCCAATTCGTCCCCATATTTTTCCTTCACATACGCAATAACATTTCTTGTCTGCTGCCATTTATAAATCTGCTCATTCATATCTTAACTATAACATACCTCTCACCTCCTCTATCCTTCGTCCGTAGTGGGTATATCTACCTCGGAAAAGGTGCCATGCGTGCCTTCGGGATCAATGGCTATGGCTGGACATCAACAGCCATCGAATATACTTCCATTAGTTATGCTACTGCATATGTTTTTGGCTTCAATGACTCCGGCTCCAACCCATCCAGCGGCCTTAACGATCATTGGACTGGTTTCCCCATCCGCCGACAAGGCGACCTAGATCATTTCTCTCAATATCTCTCTCACCACCCCAATATCTTCAAACTCATGCGGCCCATCCTTCCGCAAAATCGTTTTTTCATGCCCCTTTCCTAGCACCAACACCAAATCCCCTTTCCTCGCCAACTTAAGTGCTAGCTCGATCGCTTTACGCCGATCAAGTTCAACATACAAATCCTTACCCAAAGTTTTACCAGCCCTCTCCGCGCCGTCCAGAAACCTCTGTGCGATCTCTCGCGGATCCTCATCTCGAGAATCATCCTCTGTGATAATCACTACATCGCTTTCTCTCCCCAAAATCTCCCCCCGCGGTTCCCGCGTCGACGGATCCCGCCTTCCCGCGCCACCATGCACCGCAATAATTCTCCGATTTTCTTCCACACTATGTCCCACACTTGCAAACACTTTCTCCAATGCATCCGGCTGGTGCGCATAATCTACGATCACCTCAAAATCCTGCCCCTCAACGATCCGGGTCATCCGTCCCTCCACCGATTCCAACGCTCCAAGTCCACTTTCAATTTCCTGTGCGCTCAAACCCACTCGTTGACCGACACCTACTGCCGCCAGAGAATTATATACGTTAAACTTACCCGGAATCCGCGTCTTAATCTTCATATCACCACACGCATATTCCACACCAGTAGACTTCAGCTTTATGTCTGTTGCCCTCAAATCTCCCCGCTCTATACCGTAGGTCTTTATATCACCAGACGCATAATATTTCACAAAATACCTCGCGTTCAAATCATCTGCATTCACTACCCCATAACGTGATTTCTTAAACAACTTCGCTTTCGCTGCTCGGTAATTTCTAAATGTCTTATGATAATCCAGATGCTCATGCGTCAAATTCGTAAACACCGCCACCTCCACCGGCACCCCGAAAATTCTCGACTGCGACAAAGCATGCGACGTCACTTCAAGTACCAAATATTCCGCCCCCGCATCAGCTATCTTTCGCATCCGTTCGTTCAAGACTTCCACCCTTTCCGTCGTCATGTGCTCCATCTGCTGATGTAAATCATCTGCCCCCGTTGCCCATCCCACCGTCGTCAAAAGTCCCGTCCGGTGACCCGCCGTGTTCAGCATCTTCCAAATCATAAAACAGGTCGTCGTCTTACCATTCGTCCCCGTCACTGCAATCACCCTCAGTTTTTTCGCCGGAAAATTATATTTCTTCGCCGCCATCACCGCCTGCCAAAAATGCACCGGTTTCACCAGGGAATTATACCCCGGAACCTTCTCCACTTTACTCTTCAAACTCATACCTTATATTATACTACAAAACTCATCCCAACATCTTCACCGTCCCTGATTCTTTTGCTAGCACTCTATCAAACGTCCAGAGCGGCTCCGCCTCATTCAACTCTGCATAGCACGCCAAGCAACAATCATTGAACGACAATTTCGGACACCACAGATACATCGGAAAAACTCTTTCAAACAGTGCCTGATTATATTTGATATTCGGTAAATCCAACATTTGTGTCAACATATCAACAATATCTTGACGAACGTTGTCTTTCTGCAACACATACACCGCCTCGGTAATCGCCAAATCCGCCACATGATAAACCACGCCTTGGCGCATAAACAAATCCATGATCCTCTCGCATTGCTCCGGAACATCTTTCAACATTATCCGTAAAATCACATTCGTATCCAACGATTCCTCAGTCCTAAACGCCATATTTCTCCTTCACATATGCCTTTGTTTCTGGCAAACCATCATAATACTCATGATACTGATTAATCGTCCATCCCGCCGACATTTTCGCAAACGCCTTCTGCTCCGGCGTCATATGTTTCTCACGCGCTTCCTTCATCCTATCTAGCTCGGCAAACACCCGTCGGATCTTCTCCTCTTTTGTCTCCGCCTTTTTCAATACCGCCTGCCCTTTTTCTATCTCAAAATCCACCGGGTCACCCGGCGCCAACCCTAACACTTTTCGTACCACGCTCGGCACCGTAATCTGATAGGCTTTTGATACTGTGGTCGTCACGACTATCTTATCTCCCTCATTTTTTTTCATTTTATATCACTCTCCTTACTTTGAGTTTATCACATCACTTTGAGCTATTCAACCACTTTGAAAAATAAAACTTCAAAGCAAACCTTCATCTACACTTTTCATCATTTTCTAGCACTTCAACATTGACAGTGCTAACTATCTGCGCTATTATAGGGGTACGTAAAGGAGTTAATTATGCAGCTAAAACCACTACAAGACCGTGTCATTGCTCTCAAAGAGGAGGAAGTGACCCAAACCAAATCCGGCATTTTACTCGGCGAGGCTAAAGAAGCCCCAGCCTACGCCATCGTCGAATCCGTCGGCCCTGACGTCAAGACCATCAAAAAAGGCGACAAAATCATCACCAAAGATTATTCCACCACTAGTGTCAAACTTGACGATCACGACTACATCATCGTCAAAGAAGAAGACATTCTCGCCACTTTATAATCGAACTTGTAAACGCTTTACAAGTTCACCTACCCAATTACAGAGGTAATTTAGCACTTTATAATCATTAATTAAACGGCCATGAAGCGCTTTAGTAATTATTATTCGGAATATGAAAGCGTTGAACCCGAGGGTTGATTTCTGGATTTAGTGAAAGTCAGCACGGTCACGTCCGTGGAACTTTCACGACCGCAGGGAAATCTAGGAATCAACCCCCGGCGCGAAATGCCCCATTCCAAAAAATAATTACTAAAGCACTTCACGGCCATATAAATAAGGAATCACAAAATGCCAAAGAAAATCTTCTATACCAACGAAGCCCGCGACAAAATCCTCAGCGGCGCCAAACAACTCTACGATGCCGTCAAAGTCACCTTCGGCCCCAAAGGTCAAAACGTTGTCATCGAAAAATCCTACGGTGCCCCCACCATCACGCATGACGGCGTGACCGTCGCTGAAGCCGTCGATCTTGGTTCTACCGACGAAAACCTCGGCGAAGCTATCGGCGCCAAGCTCATCAAATCCGCCGCCGAAAAACTCAACAAAGTCGCCGGCGATGGCACCACCACTGTCACAGTTTTGACTTACCACATTCTCGCTGAAGCCAACAAGCTCATCGCTGCCGGTGTCAATCCCATGGAACTCCGCCAGGGAATTGAAAACGCCGGTGTCGAAATCATCAAAGGCATCGAAAAATCCGCCGAGCAAATCGAAGGCCACGACAGCAAAGTCGCCGAGGTTGCCTCCATTTCCGCCGGCGATCCAGAGATCGGCAAACTCATCGCTGATGTTATTAGCAAAATCGGCAAAGACGGCGTCGTCACCGTCGAACAAGGCCAAGGCCTCGAAATGGAACAAGAAATCGTCGAAGGTTTCACCTACGACAAAGGTTACTCTTCGCCTTTCTTTGTCACTGATACCAACCGCCAAGAAGCCATTTTTGAGAAGCCTCTCATCCTGATCACCGACAAAAAGATCAGCAGCGCCAGTGAGCTCCTACCACTTCTTGAGCAATGCGCCCAATCTGGTCGCAAAGACCTTGTCATCATCGCCGAAGAAGTCGAAGGCGAAGCTCTCTCCGTCCTCGTGCTCAACAAGCTCAAAGGCGTTTTCAATACCCTCGTCCTCAAAGCCCCCTCTTTCGGTGACCGCCGCAAAGAAATCATGGAAGACATCGCCATTCTCACTGACGCCACTGTGGTTTCCAGCGACAAAGGCATGAAACTCGAAGAAGTCGGCATGGAGGTCCTTGGTACCTGCAGCAAAATCATCGCCACCAAAGACGAAACCACCATTATCAAAGGTGCCGGCAATAAATCCGCCATTTCCGACCGTATCAGCCTTATTCAATCTCAAGCCAAGCTCGAAAAGTCTGATTACGCTCGCGAAGAGCTCGAAAAACGGGCTGCCGCCTTACTCGGCAAAGTCGCCATCATCAAAGTCGGTGGCGCTTCCGAAACCGAAATCGACGAAAAGAAGTTTCGCGTTGATGATGCCGTTGCCGCTACCAAAGCCGCTCTGGCCGAAGGTATCGTCACCGGTGGTGGCGTGACATTAGTCAATCTCGCCACTTCTCTCAAAGCTGACAACGATGGCGCCAAGATCGTCCAAAAAGCCCTCAAAGCCCCATTCATCCATATCATGGAAAATGCCGGCCTCAATTCTCAGGCTCTTCTCGCTGAAGTCGAAAAAGCCAAACCTGGCTTCGGTATCAATGTCATGACGCCCGAACAGGGAATTATTGACCTCAAAAAATCCGGAGTTATCGACCCAGCCAAAGTCACCAAAGAAGCCGTCCAGAGCGCTACTAGCATCGCTGCTACCGCCATTACTATGGGTGCCCTCATCGTCGATCTGCCGGAAAAACAAGCTCCCGCTACACCAGACATGGGCGGCATGTACTAAATCATCCCCCACAAAATAGCCCCCGAGAGGGGGCTATTTTTATATCGCCTTTCTTTTTATGGCTTCACTACGCCAGTTTTGCCATTCGCTTCATACCAGCACGTCTCCCCAATAAACGCTTTTCTCAATTCCTCCGTATTGTATTCCTCACACGAGCCTGCATCCTGACCGTCACGGAAAAACTTCCACTCACTCTCCGGATTCACCCGATAAAAGCTCGCCCCTGCATCAGCCAAGCTAACATGAATCTTCTGATATTGTTCATACCCACTATCTTCAATCTGTTTAGGATTTCCTTTCAAATAATACGGATATTCACCTTTTTTCTCTTTAAACGCCTCAGCCAAATCATTAATAAACTCCCAATCTTCCGTGCTGTACCACTTCACCGAACTGCACCCTACCCCAAATGGCATCCCAGCTGAGCTTAACGCGCACACTATCCCTAACTCTTGATTAATATATTCGGTTGCAAACGTCGGTCGGTATTCATATTCCACAAACCCATTTTTTCCCAGTTCTGCCACCAAAGCCTCCTTCAACCTACCATCAAAGATCGGCCTACTTTTCTTCTCAAACTCAGAAGAATCACCCACAAACCCAAAGCCATACGACAAAATCAGCTTAGTCGACGTCTTTAAGCCCTCTGGTTTATATAGTGGCATCATTTCGTTGTAAGTATGTACTAGATTCGGATGAAAAGTCTCACCATCGTAAACTGTTTTTACAGCTACATCATATAACTTACCGGCGATCTCCCTTACTTCTTCATCATCTTTTACCGTAGAAACTGGCGGTTTCACCTCGCCACTCCCTACATCATCTCCGTCCGTCGTCTCACATATCGTCTCGCACTCCTTTTCTTCCGATTTTGTATCAGTTACGAGCAAATGATAGGTCAAAAACCCAGCCAAACCTAACACTGCCAAACTCAATATCACCACGGTTATAATCCACCCCGTAGATCGTCCCGCCTTATGCTCTCGCTTCTTTTTGGTCTGAACATCCGGCGAAGCCACCCCCATTTGCTCACTCACGTTCACTTTATCCTGATCTGGCATTGTCCTCCTTTATTTATACCTTATTTATATTATAGTTCTAAACCTACTTTCTCCAAACCCAAAATCACCCCAAACTGGGGTGATTTTGCTAGAGCTCAAATCCTACAAGCTCATTTCATCAATGCTATTAATCAGATAAAGCAGGGAGTCAGCCCGCACCTTATCATCACGGATCTGGCGTGCTGCCTCATAAGCCGGAGCAATCACCGCCTTATCGCGCATCGTATTCAACATCTCCTGATAAAGCAAGAAACGCTTTTCTGGCTCAACTTCTACACGGTCCATGATCGGGAATAGCTCTTTGAGTGCCGCTTCCTTCACCTTAGAAATATCAGCACCGTAACTCATCGGACGACCAAAACTTCCGCCCATTGGAGCCATACTTGGCATGCTCATCTGTGGACCAGGAGCCGGAGCTGGCGTCCGCATCTGCGGAGCCGGTTGCGCCTGCTGTGGCGGCATCATTCCTGCCGGCGGCTGGCTCGTTGGAGCAGCACCTGCCGGCTTCGGATTGTTCGAGCCACCCTTTTGAGTGATCTCGTCGATCGCACGCTGCAGATCGTTATCTTTACGATTTTGGTTCATATTACCCACCTTCTTTATTGTTAATTACATAACGTATATTTATCATTATAACACAACCATTTTCAAATGCGCAAGAACTTTATCAATTTATCCAACATATCAAGTTTTACTTCTTCCATCGGGAGTCTCGCCCCAAACATATCTACAATCTGCTCACCCCGGTTCTCCGGAAAATATACAGTCACCCGTGGCGCAAACCGTTTCCTCGGTATCAAAACAATTGCAAAATGGTTACCTTCTCTTAAAATCCCAAATGCTTTAAAATCCGCATAATCATATACTCTATCCCCCTCACTCAAACCTTTATTGCTCAGGGAATAATGCAAAATCCTCGGCGGCCGCAATGCGTATATAATTAGCGCAAACACGCTCAAGATGATTACCACCAAAAACGTCCAAGCCTGCACTAGGATCGCGATTCCGCAAAGCACTAGTCCTACTGCCACCAATCCCACATACCACCAAGCATTTTTATCGCGGACGACGTATTCTTCCGCCTCCCAGCTAATTACGTCCGATGATTTTACCATAAATTTATTGTACCACAAAAACATCATCTTGTACGTTTTTCCACATTCTCCGATTTTCTGTGCTATAATAAAACCATAAAATCTGGAGGGTTACCCAAGTGGCTGAAGGGGACGGTTTGCTAAATCGTTAGTCTGGGGAGACCTGGAGCGGGAGTTCGAATCTCCCACCCTCCGCCATCAAATTTAAAAAGTCATACGCTAGTATGGCTATTTAAATTTGATGGCTCCAAGTCCTGGGAGATGGGACTCTCGCGAAGCGGGAGGACGATCGCTGTAGGAGGCGAAAAAAGAAAATGCAAACATTTCCTTTTTGAGTCGACGCCCATTTTCTCCCACCCCACACACTTTCACCATTTTTTCCAACTTATGATATAATGTATAAAAGCGCTTTCAAAAGCGCAGATAACAATTAACTGCGAGATTTAGGATGAAGAAGTTCACCAAAAACGTTTTACAAATCATCACCGGTATTTCCACCGTTGCTACTCTTTGCGCCGGCAAAGCTATGGCCCTTACCGTCCAAGAAGGTGCCGAAGCCGCCCGCGCCGACAGCATGCCCACCGAGCTCATTGGCCCAGAAGGCGTCTTTACCCGCATCACCAATGTCGTTCTTTATATCGTTGGCGCAATTTCCGTCATCATGTTAGTTTGGGGCGGTGTCCGCTACATCATCTCTGGCGGTGACAGCAAAAAAATCACCGACGCCAAAAACACCATCCTCTACGCCATTATCGGCTTAATCATCGCAGTACTTGCCTTCGCTATCGTCAATTTTGTCCTCAATGCCATCGGCAGTGTTACCACCACCCCACCCCCATCAGAAAACGCCTTTATCCTCTTTACTCAATTCATCGGATAATCACAAACTCCCAGCACCCACTACAGTGGGCGCTTTTTGTATAAAACATTATTATAATATACACTCACCCTCTCTATCCTTCGTCCGTAGTGGAAATATTTTCAATGAGTATGGCTCATTAAGATTTACTGCATATAGCGGCTATCTCATAGCTTCGTCTACAGGCGATTTCATTGTGTCATCATGGGCTTCCGCAATCCGCATGGCACTCACAGATGCAGATGTCTACCCGTCTGATGGATCCGGAGGACGCTGGCGCGCTTTCCCCCTCCGCTACCTAGCTAGAATGCTTGATATCATACATCTAAGCTACTATCAGGATTTCTATGAACATCAGAAGTTGTATACTCGAAAGAGTACAACTTCGGATGGCTCACCCGCCGTTCTTGGAAATCCTGATAGCAGCTTAGACATGAATTACAAGTACTATATATAAACTAATAGGCTAGGCAGCGGAGGGGGAAACCGTGCCAACGACCGTCCGGGCCGCCCGACGGGCCGACGCCAGACGCATTGAAGAGGAAGCTGCGTGCGGTAGCAGAGGTAACAGAGGTGAACGCCACAGAGGATGAAGACCAGCCGTAACCACTGATGCCGAAGCCCCTCAGAGAACCGAGGCCCAGATTGACGCTCCCACTACGGACGAAGGATAGGCTTATAATGACGATATATGAGGTTTGACAAAGGCCCGCTGAGAAGCGGGCCTGCAGGTGCTCAAAAGTAATTTGAGCACCGTTTGGGGCGGTCCAAAGACAATAAGGTCTCGGACGCAACCATAAAATACGGTTTACATTGCGTATGACACAATGCTTAAGACCGGGGCAGTTTCGGACGCTCCATTGGAGTACCACCCCACATTACGAAGCTTGGTGGAGTATAGGAAAACTTCGTAACCAAGTTCTGCGAGCGGTCATAGCTGCCCAGAACGCGTCCGGCTTTGGTTGCAATACGATAAACCATCTCAAGCTGGTGTTCGCGCGAGATTAGCGATAAAGCATTGCGATGTTTGGTCGCATCCGGCAACAACAGAGACGGTAACATTATATCATGGCGAACACACTGAATGCTCCGAATTTTTCCAGCAAGGATCATGGCAAATTTACGCACATTATGCCCGGGAGCCTTGAAATCTTTCAGCTTAGTCGGGATCAGCTCCAGCTGTGCGCTCGCGATGGTGTAAACCCAACTTTCCTCATTGTGTGGTGCGCCATACTCGACCAATAATAGCGGAACCGAATCGGCATCGTCACCTGTGAGGTGTTTACCATACATCGTCACGACCTCTTCCACGGGTGGACCGAAGACGATAAAACACCGATCAATGCCATCATTGGCGGCATAGCTATCCTGAGTCCTGGCCGGACCGGTCTTGGGTCGAGCGAAACCTCCTTCCTGGACCTTGGCGCCTTTAAGTCTGGTTTCTGCGTTAACAATTGCCTCTCCTAGTTCAATCGCAATCATATTGAACCCCTCCTTTTTCTGTGCTTGGCCGACAAAAAGTAGACCATACTTCCATTATATCACACTTGGATCAGAAAGTCAATAGATACTACAAAAACTAGCCCTTTCGAGCTAGTTTTTCGCTGATCCGCGCCCACCCTATGGGGCACATTGGTTTGTTTTAATCCGCTGTTTTTGTTTTTTAAAGTCTCCACACTCCACCAAACTTGTCAGTGGAACCCCTGTGAAGCGTACCAGCTTATGTTTATAATAAGGCATAGCTTTCAAGTCGTCAAGGGTTTTAGCCTAAAAAGTAAGAAGGCGTTGTAATTCTTACAACGCCTTGGGAAGATTCCCAAAATCAGGTGCGAGTTTTGAATGGAATAGAGCCTGCTATTTGGTGGCCTCATGGTGCTCAGGTGTGTCAATTGCACTACGATCTGGCACAAAATAGTTCAGTGCGATACCAAAGATGGCCGCCATGCTCATGCCGGAAACCTGGACCATGCCTTTGCCCCAAATAGCACCACCGAGACCCATTACCAGCATCGCTGAGACGATGATGGCGTGTTTGGGATTCTCGAAATCGACGCGACCACGCTGAATCCGGCGTAGACCATTAGTCGCGATATAGCCATAAAGCAAAAGCGAGGCGCCGCCGAGGACTGGTCCGGGTATAGTAAACGCGGAGAAATCCCTGAGCGTTATTCATGCAGTACAATATAGGCCACTCCAACTAAAACCATGCCGATCTGTGCAGCACCCACGCCAGCAGCAAGGTATACTGATACCATCGGTGCAATAAAAGCAAATGAGCTGCCAAGGTAGACGGGAGATTTGCCACGAGTACAGAGATGATAGATCAAAGTGCCAACGCCGGACATAGTGAACACAACGCCAATCGACCAGACTTCAGCACCGGCGGCCTGATTGGCTAAGATCGGTACCAGCACGGTCGCGCCGAACATTCCGAAGAGGTGTTGGATTGCCAAGATGATCATTTGTCCAGTGGGAGGTTTTTCATGGACCCCCCCATAATAACCATTCTGCTTTTAGATTGCATACTGTTTCCTCCATTCATATTGTTAAGATACAAAACTTCGTGTTTGATTATAGCACAGAAGACAAAGGGAGCTTACGTTTTGTAAAGTCAGTTTTCTTTATCCAAAGCATCCAGTGGGAAGTCAGCGGATGGGGAAACCGTACCAACGATGGTCCGGGCCGAGCGACGGATAGACGTCAGACGCAACGAAGTAGAAGTCGTACGCGGTAGCAGAAGTAGCAGAGGTAAACGCCACAGAGATTGAGCTCCAGCCGCAACCACTGACGCCGAAGTACCTCAGAGAACCGTCGTACAGATTGGCGTACCCACTACGGACGAAGGATAGAGGAGGTGAGGATTAATATTATAAATATAGTCAAGCACTAGAGTTATAAAAATGATCATGCTGGTGCTTGACTTAGTACTATATATAAACTAATAGGCTAGGCAGCGGATGGGGAAACCAGTGATACGACCGTGTGGGCCGTTTGATAGGTGAACCTTACTGTCATCGAAGTTACTATAGTATGCATCAGTGGAGCTGACACTAGTGAATGGGCCGGCAGCGGATTCCCAACCGAAGCTAGCTATGCCGGCATATCTGAGACTACTGAAGCGTGAATTGATAACTCCACTACGGACGAAGGGGCCAGCTAGTAGTCTTCGACTAGCGGGAATTGTTTGCCGGCGATTTCGATAATTGAATCAGGCTCAGCACCCTGCGAAGTGAGTTCAGCCCGAATACCCATCTTTTTCATGATATCGCGCAAGCGATTGACCGATGCATAATTATCCAGATCGGTACGACGGGCAAATTTTTCGATTTTTGGTCCGGTGACGATAAATTTATCATCAAGTTTTTCCACCTTCCAGGCTTTGCTTAGCTGCTCAGGGCCAAGAGTGATGATCGGAAGAATATCTGTATCGGAATCTGGCGACCGTACTAAGCTCTTTTTTGAACCCGCTGCGTCTAGGCCCGTCGTTACGGGCGAGACTTGCTTCGCTCGCTCCCCGTTGGTCGCGAAGAGTTCAAAAGAAGAGCTTAGCGCGTCTCCAGCTTCCGCCCCCCGATTCTTCACCTCCACTAGGGCACGGAGTAGTTCCTTAATTCCCTGCTTGGCGGCAGAGGAAATTGGGAGAATTTGCGCCTCGGGGTTGACCGCGAGGATACTAGCTTCTTGCATAGCAATGATGTCGTTGTCAACGCCTTCACATTTCGTCAATGCGACGATTTCGGGGCGGCGCCCTAGCTCACCATAGCGTTCTAGCTCGCTGCGGACCGTCTGATAAGCTGCGCCGGCGTCATCATTATAAACATCAACGAGATGAAGTAAGGCTGCAGTGCGGTCGACGTGGCGTAAGAAATCATGACCCAGACCTTTGCCGTCGGCAGCGCCAGCGATTAAACCGGGGATGTCAGCGATCAGCAGATCTTGGCCGTCAATCGTTGCGACGCCAAGCTGCGGAGTCAGGGTAGTAAAGGGGTAGTCAGCGATTTCCGGGCGAGCGTTACTGACGACGCTAAGAAAAGTCGACTTGCCAGCATTAGGCAAACCAACTAGACCAATATCTGCGATCAGTTTCAGCTCCAAGGCCGCCTCAAATGCTTCTCCGGGCTCACCAACTTCTGCGATCATGGGGGTTTGGCGGACCGAAGATTTGAAATGAGCATTACCAAAACCACCGTCGCCGCCTTTGGCAATCACAGCTTCGGTGCCATCGGTATCGAGATCAGCCAAGACCTCGCCATCGCGGCGCACTATCGTACCGACCGGGACTTCGACGATCAGGTCTTGGCCGCTACGTCCCGCACTGCGCTGTCCGGAGCCGTTTTTGCCATTTTCGGCTTTGAGCTCGGGATTATAGCGAAAATCGAGCAAAGTATTCGTGTCTTTGTCGGCGCGAAAAATGATGCTGCCGCCACGCCCGCCGTCGCCGCCGTCTGGGCCGCCTTTAGGAATATAAATCTCGTGGCGGAAAGAGACAGCGCCATTGCCCCCTTTGCCGGCTTGTAGTTTTACCTTAGCTGTATCAACAAACATACTCTATCCTTTCATTGTATCACACTTTTTGATTTTTGTCAATAGTTTTATAGGTTTTTGGGCAAAATTAGTCAGTTTAATGGATGTAATTGAAGTTACCAACCACGTTGGCAG
Source organism: uncultured Candidatus Saccharibacteria bacterium (assembly GCA_947367795.1). Classification (GTDB taxonomy): domain Bacteria; phylum Patescibacteriota; class Saccharimonadia; order Saccharimonadales; family Saccharimonadaceae; genus Nanosyncoccus. The sequence goes on along the minus strand of CANBER010000010.1, from coordinate 16,853 downwards.
GAATGGTGGACTCCATGATGACGCCAGCACGGTAGCCATAGTTCATTTCACGCACGACGATTGAGCCGTCAGGGTTCTTTCCCACCACAACGCCGACGTGTCCGTACCAGCCGGCAGTAGTCTGAAAGACAGCGCCGATGGATGGAGAATTATTCACAGTGAGACCGAGACGGCGGGCATTATTAGCCCAATATTTCGCATCGCCAGTCAAAGCCGAAGGTAGTGGATTATCGTGAGCTTCGCGCCACCACCAAGCATAATAAGTACATTGGCCGCCCACCATGCGGTTGGAAGCGCTACGCGTAACGTTATCGTAAACGCGGTGCATATTCTGGCGTTCAGAAGTCGAGCCATAGTAGGTGTAGGTACGAGCGGGAGCTACGTACTCGGGGCGTTCGGTATTGGGGAGAGTACCACCAGGGAGGACAATCTGGGCGCCTTCGGTGATACCAACGCCCTCAAGGTCATTGGCAGCGATGATGCGCTCGGCGGAAGAGCCATAACGAGCAGCTAGGCTCTCTGGGGTATCGCCGGCCTTGGCGGTATAGACAATGCCCGCGACGCTAGGAATCTTGAGACTGTCTCCTGGGTTGATGGCAGTAGTCTTGAGACCATTAGACCAGCGAATCTGATCAGTGGTAAGGCCGTATTTGCGTGCAATCGATTCCATGGTCTCACCTGGTTTCACCTCATGGACGACGACGCCACGTGAGATATTGGTATTGATCCAGTTGGGTTTCTCGATCTTGTCGGTGCTAGTTTGACTAATGCCCTTCATGACTGAGGCCGTAACATAGTTGCCAGCGACTGAATCGGTACTAGCAAGGTCAAAGCTACCAGAGAGGTTAGCAACTACGTACAAAGTCGAAAGCTGATCAGCCGAGACATTATAATCGCCAGCGGCAATCGTATTCATATTGATATTGTCAGCAGAAGGGTCATTTTTGGTCTCAGCACCAATCTTGGCCACTCCAAAAATCACCAAAAAGACCGCCACATACGGCAAAAGCTTGCCGATGAAGTTGCGAATCTTATGCTCTTGACGTTTCTTCTTCATAATAAATTGGGTGTCGCCGCAGCAAATAGCAATCCACCCCTGTACTAGAGGGCGACGTTACAGAGTTCGGCGCAGTGATCACGGATATTCCGCTGATGCTCCTCGTCTGTAGTACCATAATACATCACACCATCATCTCCTGTCAAGAAGAATAAGTAGTTTGAAGCATCACCATCAGGGGCAGCAACGGCCTGCAAAGCACTCAGACCGGGGTTAGAAATCGGTCCATAGGGGAGACCGGGGTGAAGACGGGTATTATAGGGAGAGTCGATCTGCAGTGCCTCAGCATTATTAGTATAAGTTTCACGATTAGGATCGACCAAATCAAGAGCATACTGGGTGGTGACGTCACTACCGAGGTTCATTCCCTGACGCAGGCGGTTCAGAAATACCTGAGCAACCCTAGCCTGATCGACAGAGTTATTAGCCTCCTTTTGGACAACAGAAGCGAGAGTGACACCCTGATAGACATTCAGACCTTGTTCGGCGAACTTGGTCCGGAAATCATGCTCTTCCAGAACATCGGCCATTTCGGTGAGCATGCGTTCGATAATAGTCTCTACACTGTCTCCGGTGTAGAATTCGTAAGTCTCGCCATAGAGATAACCTTCGACCCCAGCGCCATCCGGGCGGCCTTCAAACATCCAATTATAACTGCCGTTGTAGCTGGCGCTGAACGCTCGATCAATGGAATCTGATTTATACCCCAGTTTGAGGAGGGTGGCACGGAGGTCACGCAAATTCTCGCCGGGCAACAAGGTGACGCGGATGGTGTCGCCACCGGCACCTTCGACAATTTTGGTAATAATTTCTTCGGGAGTCATAGCTTGACTTAGCTCATATTCTCCAGCTTTGAGCATAGAATCTCCATGATTGAGGCGGAAATAGATCTGAAAAACCAGAGCGTTACGAATCAAACTGGCATTCTTGAGGTCGGTAGCGACATCTGCCACGCTGCTGCCAGGGGCCACCTCAAAGGTCACAGCCTTACAAGCGGCACTATCGGCCTCTTCTCGGTCATCGCAGTCCACATCGGTGAAAACAGCTTTGATTTCTTGCAAATAATAATAATAAAGTCCTCCTCCGGCGGCCGCCAGCAAAACGACCACGGCCAAGAGCGCAAAAATCCAGCGGTGCGGTTTAGCGGCCTTGACGGATTTGCGTTTGGCGGTGGCGGCTTTGGTTTTGGATTTGGGTTTGCCAGCGTGTTGCTCGAGGAAGTCTTGTAGAATAATCGTCGCAGCTTCGGAATCAATGTCGCCTTTTTTGTAGCCTTTTTTGCGGCTTTTGAGACGTTTTTCGGCCTCGACCGAGGTTAGAGACTCGTCCTGAAAACAAACTTTAGCCCCAGGGATGGCGCGTTTAAGTTGGGCAGCAAAATCTCGAACATAGCGGCTTTGCTCGGTCTCTTCACCTTGGTTATTGCGGGGGAGGCCCAGAACGAAGCTATTAATGTCCCAAGCTCGAGCGAGAGAGGCGATTTTTTTAAATTCATTGCCATCAACCTCAACGGCAGAATAAGGTACCGCGATGCGAACCGAGGTGTCAGCTTTGGCAACGCCGATACGTTTAGTTCCGACGTCTAGGGCGATCAGCTTCATTAGTTGTCCTCCACGGTTAGCTCGACGGTGATTTTGCTGTTATCGTTCGGAATGGTGCGAACCCAGAAGAAGGACGGGGTGATATTGACCGAGCTGACACCGTTGATGGAGCGCAAGAGAGATTGGACTTCGCCAATTTTACGACCTTTGGCCTTTTCGACGATGTTTTCTTCGGTAACGGTCGGGCCGGTCTTAATCACGGTCTTGAGGCGGGCTGGTTCTTCAATTGAAGTGAAGCGCTCGACGTAAGGTTCACCAATTGAATAAATGCGGCGATCTTCGCCGAGGGCGGTTTTGGCTTTGATATAGGCCTCGATTTGGGATTTTTGGAGCGTATAGACGGAATAAGTTACCTTAACTTCGACTTCGGCCTCTTTTTCGCGGTTTTCTACCACGCCGCCGGCAGCAGGAGTGGATTTTACGTCAGTGACTTCGCTCGAGAAGCTAGATTCAATGATGATAGTATCCTCATTTTTGACCTCAGAAATGAGAGTTTCTTTGCCTTCCAAGGCATGGTTCGAAACCAAGCCATCTTTGGTCTTGTCGATGTCGGCCTGCGTGATCACTGTGACGTCATTAGTAGTACCTCCAGAAATGGCGGAAGGATTGGTCACGACAGCTTCGTAGACGCTATTCCACTTCCCGCCGGCGGGGTAATCATAGTTTTCGCCAGAATCCTCGGCGACGACCGGGATAGTAACGCTCATAGTACACTCTGAGGCACCGTTGCTGATTTTCTTATTATTGTCACAGACTAAGGGGAAATTGCCGTCCCATTTCAAGCTCGCATCAGTGGTCGAGGTGTAGCCTTTGCCATTGCTGGCGGTAAAACTAGTGCCCTTGGCAATAGATTTGTCAAAACCATTGGGCTGACTGGCACCCTTGAAGGTATAGCTTACCATAACGCTACCTTTGGCCTTCTCACCACGGTCTTCTTTGCCGGTGGCAGTGGCTTTTTCGTTATATTCTTGCTCAAAATTGCGTTTTTCGGCAAAAAGGACTCCTTCGGAGAGGTTTTCGGCGTTTTTGTCGGTGGTAAAGCGGATTTCCTCAGAGAAATTGTCAGCAGAAGTGCTCATAGCGACGGTGATTTTGACGGATGGGGCAAAAACTAGCGCCCAAACCAAGAAAATAGCCACTAGAACGGCTGCTACGGCCCCTATGGGAAGCCATTTCTTCAAACGGCTATCCAGTAGCGCTTTTTTGTCAGAAGGGCCTTTTTCGGCCTGCTGGCGGCCTTTCTGGGCATTTTTAGAGTTTTTGGAGTTATTTTTGGAGTCTTTTTCGAGGTCTTCATCGCTCAGATCGATGGTAGAGCCCGTAGCAGAGGCGGAAGCGGCCGAGGCGGCAGTTTTGGCGTTTTTGGCGGATTTTTTGTCTTTGAGGCTGCTGAGAGCCTCAGAATCATCGTCTTCGCTAATAACAGTATCGTTATTCTCACTGGCAGCAATGCTGTCTTTAGTAGGAATAATCGGGCGAGATTGGAGAGTTTTGGCAACCGGAATCTGGGCAGCCATAGCCAGCTTAAGCAGAGCTGGATCAGCCGTCACGATCACGATGACTTTTTTGCATTCCTTAGCGGCACGCGCGACCAGTTTCATATTGACAGCGCTACGGAGCATGGTAGCTTTTTTGGGTGGCACCAGAGCCACAAGTTTTTGTTCGGCCTGCTGGAGCTTAGTGAGGATGTCGGTGATGTCTTCATCCGGCTCCAAATAAATAACTTCCTTGTTCATATACAACAAATATAGCACATTTTTTCAAGCTTGTGCTAAAATAAACGTAATGAGTTTATTCAAAAGTAAAAAGCAGCCGGCTGCGGTCCCGGCGGCAGCGATTGCGAATTATTCGGCGCTGGCAGAAATGACACTCAATGCGATCACGGATGGGGTTGTGCTGATTGACGAGTCAGGCTTGATCAAGTTTGCTAATCCGGCGGCAGCGACGATGGTAGGATACGGCAGTCCGACCAACATGATCGGGATGAATTATCAGACTGTCCTGAGATTCGAGACGACGGAGGGAGTGGCAGTGCCAGCGGACCAAAGTACGCTTGCGCAGGCGGTCGTGGCGAATCAGCCTTTAACTACGCGAAATTACGTTTTAGTCTCGGCACAGAGCGAGCGAAAGGCGGCGATTGCGCTGACCTTGATCCCCACCGGCGGGCCGAAGGATAATAAAATTATTACTTTCCGCGATATTACGACTGAGCTAGAGGAGGAAGAAAAGCAAAGTGATTTTATCTCGACGGCGAGTCACGAAATGCGCACGCCAGTAGCGTCGATTGAGGGATATTTGGGGTTGGCCCTGAATCCGCAAACGGCGACGATCGATGAGCGAGCCAAGAAATATCTCGAGGCAGCACACGCTTCAAGTCAGCACCTGGGGCGGCTATTTAAGGATTTGTTAGATGTGACCAAGCTTGATGATGGCCGTCTTAAGGTACACGAGGTCCCAGTGGAGATTGTTTCAGTGGTGCGCGAGATGGCGAATGCGCGCGAGAAAGATATGCATGCCAAGCATTTGAAATATAGTTTTGGGACGACTGGTCCGGTGACGGGGGACAAGCAGATCGATCAGCTAGTATATGCGGCGGTGGATCTAGATTTTCTGAGAGAGATTTTAGATAACTTGATTGAGAATGCAATCAAATATACACCAGATGGAGGTGAAATCTGGGTGAATGCGCGGGGCGATGGCGACAAAGTTCTGATCAATGTGACGGATACCGGGATCGGTGTATCGCCGGAAGATGCCGGGCATATTTTCCAAAAATTTTATCGGGTGGATAATTCGCAGACCCGCCAGATTGGTGGCACTGGTCTGGGATTATACCTAGTGAAGCAGCGAGTTGAGGCGATGGGTGGGCGAGTCTGGGTAGAGAGCTCGTTTGGTGACGGTTCGACCTTTTTTGTGAGTCTACCGAGGCTGAGCGCAGCAGATTATCAGCGGCGGCTCCTAGCTTATCAGAATGAGCAAGCGGCTCAAAATATGCGAGGGGCGGCTGGAGTGGTACCAGTAATGCCGACGGTTTCGACGGCGACAGTGATGCCGCAGGTGGCTCCTGTCCAGCCAGTAGCCCATGCGAGTCCAATAACAAATACAGATAGTGCGATTTCGGGGGTGCCGACTGCAGGAATGCCAAACACGATGATGTTGCAAAACACGACGAATGAGACCGAAGAACGCTCTGTCAAGATTACCCGCGAGAAGCCGACAGCAGCGACACAAGTGCAGAAACTGGTAAATCCGGCGGCTTCCCAGGTGCCAGCAGAATCAGCCGCGCCGACCATGATGACCAATTCCACACCCACCGAAGTGACGTCTGCTCCTACAGTCGAGCAACCGCCAATCCCAAGTCATTCGTTCCCTACTACTGATCAACAACAAACCATTAACCCACAAGGAGTTTCATGAGCAAAATTATGCTGGTCGAAGACGACAATAGTCTTCGCGAAATTTACAGTATCCGCCTAACTGCAGAAGGTTATGCAATTGTGTCTGCGGGCGATGGTGAGGAGGCACTAGCGGTAGCCGTGCGCGAAAGACCGGATTTGATCATTTCTGACGTGATGATGCCGAAAATTTCCGGATTTGACATGCTGGATATTTTGCGTTCGACACCCGAAACGAAAGATATCAAGGTGATTATGATGACGGCGCTTTCGTCTGAGGACCAGCGCGAGCGCGGCGAAAATTTGGGCGCAGACCGTTATCTAGTGAAATCTCAAGTCGGGATTGAAGACGTAGTGAATGTAGTGCACGAGGTGCTGGGTGATCGTGCGAGTGACGGGACCATTAATCCGGTAGCTCCGATGAACGACCCTGCACCGATGCAGGCGGTGGCAGATGCCAGGATGGAAATTCCACAAGTCGGCGAAAACGCAGCTCCGATGGCGCCTCAAGCCTAGATTTGATATAATAGAAATATGGATAAGTTACGCCTAAACAAGGTTTTGGCCGAAGTGTTGGGGGTTTCGCGTCGAGAGGCAGATGATGCAATTGCTGCGGGGCACGTTACAGTGAACCAAAAACCCGCAAGATTAGGTCAGAGGGTTGACTTTTCTGATGAAGTGTGCTATAATGGAAAGATAGTGCCTTTGCAGGCTCAACATCTCTACATTGCACTAAATAAGCCTGCAGGATACGTCTGTTCACGTCGACGTCAGGGGGATACGCCCACGATTTATGAAATTTTGCCGGAAAAATACCAAAACTTAAAAACGGTGGGTCGGCTAGATAAAGACTCTTCGGGGCTGATTTTATTAACTAACGATGGGGATTTTGCCTTCCAGATGACACATCCGAAGTTTATCAAGACCAAAATCTACGAGGTAGAGCTGGATCGGGCGCTAGAGCCGTTACATCAGCAGATGATTGCGGATTTTGGAATAGATTTGTCGGACGGAAAGTCGCAACTCGGACTAGAGAGAATAGACGATAGCCGCGAGCGTTGGCGCGTGACGATGCATGAGGGGAGAAATCGCCAGATCAGGCGGACATTTGCCGCAGTGGGATATGGGGTGACGAAGTTGCATCGGACGGAATTTGGTAAATATCGTCTAGACGGACTGGCAGAGGGTACAGCAATAGAAATCCAAAAGTAGACTGAGCGACTTTGGCCTAAAATACTTGACAAAATTCACAATGTGTGATACAATGGAGGTATAAACTAGTGCTAGCACCTTGAAATTTTGCTCTGACGACAGGGTTTGGTGTAGGTTGCACTACAAAAAAGGAGGAAGAAGGATGAAACTGCTGAGGCGAAGACAGAGTAAAAGAAAGGCGGCGACCAAGGAGCGCTTGAAGACCGCAATCATGATCGACCGCGCGGAAACGGGCGATCCGAGGTGTCAGGATGCGCGAAGGAGCGCGCAGCTGAAGATCACGGCAGTCTAACGACCGCTGGTGCCGGGACTTTATGTCCCGGTTTTTTATTCGCTAATCCCCTGCCCGGCCGGCGATCAACTCATATTAGTTCTGTAGCAGTTTGGCGAGTTTGGACCGGATACCAGATTCCTCGGGAACACCAGCGAGAGTGTCGAGCGCTACTCGGAGCAGACCGAGCGCAGTGATATATGAATAATCGAGACTGGCTTTAGTCTGATTCTGGATGCCGGGGATATCCGAAGAATTGACTAGATGGACTACGGGGCGACGAGCAAAAGGCAGACCCTTAAACCAGTCGGTAGTCGCGAGGACATCCTGCAGCTCAGCTAGCCCAGCGCCGCCACCACAGAGCAGAATTTGATTGGGCAACATGTCGGTGAGGGTAAACTCTTCGAGAGTAATTTCCACGCCTGAGAGCCAGACAGCAATATTGCGGCGGATGGCGATGAGCATTTGATCTTTGATGTCTGCAGGTACCTTGGCAGGATTATTGATAGTAAGCTTGTACTTCTCGGCAGTATCAAAATCGACGCCCAAAGTGACGGCGATCTGATGGGTGAAACTGCGTCCGCCGATACCAAACATTTTAGTACCTTCGACGCCACCATCGTCAACTACGGCAATATCTGTGGTGCCTCCGCCGATGTCCATAACAATGGCGGAGAAGTCAGACTCAACATCATCCCCCAAACAGGCGCGGCAAACTGCGAAGGGTTCGACAGCGACGGCCAACAGATCTAGGCTAAGTTCTGCACAAACCTTCTCGATAGCGGAAATGTGGACCAGCGGCGCAAACGCGGTGTAAAATTGAATTACCACATCTGTACCCTTAAACCCGATTGGGTTGGAGATCTTGTAGCCGTCAATGCTAATGCTCACGATGGCAGAATTGATCAGACGGACTTCGACCGCGGGATTATTGGTCTCGTCGGCGATCTCTTTGCGGGCTTGCTCACCGGTGCGATCTTGGACGCGCTTGATGATTAAGGCCATTTCCTGCTCAGAAAGAGGTTTATTGCCATTCTTGCGACGGTAGCGCACGGTGCTAGTGTTGCCCTTGATTAGCTCTCCGGCAATACCCACGACTGCGAGTTTGCTGGTGGTGCCAGACATGCGTTCGGCCTGACTGAGGGCGCGCTCGCAAACACTGACTACGGCGGGTATATCAGCGATAGCTCCAGAATACATATTGTTGGGAGACTGGCGCGCCCGGCCTACGCCGATGATGTCAAGTGTGCCGGACTTGCTCTGGCGAGCAATCACGGCTTTGACGTAGGCGGTGCCGATGTCAAGCGCGAGGATCGTACTGTCATCTTTCTTGAGATCAACCGTGTCTGCAGCGGTTTTCTCGCTCGGGGTGTGGTCTAGTTTTTTATCTTCGGTTTGATCGAGATAGAGGGCGGCAAGCTCATCTAGGGCGGAAGTTTCACCAGTAAACTCATCTGTGGGCTGAGGTTTAGAATCTTGGGGTTTGGCCTTGGTTTTGTTAGATTTAGACTTGGCGGTTTTGAGTAGATTGAATTTTTCGAGACCCATTAGTTTAGAACCTCCTGAGGATTAGATAAATAATCTGCGTCAGGATAATCAGTTTCATCATCTAAACTGCTCCAGGCATAATTTAATTCGGCGAAGGCCTCAATGAGGGTGTCGCTCAGCTCCGTAAGGGAGCGGTAACTGTCTGGGGGATTAACCGTAGCGGATTGATAAGTAAAGACCAAGCCAGCATCGGCGAGATAATCGCTGGCGGTCCATTCGGCATTTAGGCTGCGGAGCTCGTGGCCGAAGTAGGAGATTTCAGCATAAAGGTGAAAATCTTCAGGTAATTCGAAATCTTCAGCAGTAAATTCGTTCACTTCAAAATCAAGCTCATCGAAGTTATACTTACGTGCGACACGGTTGAGACATGAGACGAGCTCAGGTTCGGAATCCTGATCGTAAATTGCATTGAGAAAATCAGCTAATTTAGCACGGTCGAGCGTGATTTCGTAGGCCTTATATCCAGATGCAGGTGGAGTACTGACATCAGGGCGGCTAGTGCGCGAGGAAACACGAGAGGCACTAAAGAAGCTATGCTTTCGATAGAGTGGGGCGAGGTCGGAGAGGTCATTGTCTTTGACGGAGTCAAGCACGCAAACGTACATTTCATTGAAAGCTTGGTCATAGTCCGAGTCCAGCTCAAGCTGATCGATCAAATCAGGGACCGAAATGCGCCACCATTCATTGTCGATTTGTTCGAAAGTGTCAATGTAGGTTTGGAGTTCGGCGCGTTGCTCGGGGGTGAGATTGAGACTAGCGATCGTATCGTGTAGACCGCCGAGCTGGAGGTAGATCGCACCGTCAGTCAACCACACGAGACCGAGCTTGAGCTTCAGCATATCAAGATCAGCTTCGGCATCTTCGTCAAAAAGCACTAGCAGAGAGGCTTCGGTCGAGAGGGGCAACCGGAGTGAGGAGAGATCAAAATCAAGCATGATAGACTTGATCGGGGAAGCCTCATCGTCTGGATCCATTAGAGAAATCCCTCCGTCAAAGACAACATTATCCGCCTGATAAAAGTGCGTAACAGCGTCGGCTAAAACTTTATCGGGGTTGTTATAATAAATGAAAAACCAGCCCGCGACACCGCCCAATGCAAGCAAGATAATTGCCATGACAAGGGCGAAAACTTTGGCTCCCTTGTGGCTCGCGTGTGGCAGTTTGACGTCACGCTTGACATAATTGCTGTCAACTACATGCTCCGAGCCGGCTGACTGGATGGTTTCTGTAGTCGAATGAGTAGCTTCGGGGCGAGGGCGCTCCTTGCTACTAGTGGAAGTAGCGTGCGGCTGCGCCACTTTCTCATTATCTTGATCCATGAACCTCCTTGCTTTTACCTAAAGCTTTATTCCATTGTAACATAAAATCTAAAAAACAAGCAAAAACCTGAGCCGCCGTTCGAAGCGTGATATAATTTGGTTATGGATAAGATTACGATTAAAAATATTGTAGCTCGGCAAGTCCTAGACAGCCGAGGTAATCCGACCGTGGAGGCGGATGTATTTTTGGAAAACGGAATGGCGGGGCGAGCGATTGCGCCGTCGGGAGCCTCTACCGGCAGTGGGGAGGCGTTAGAGATTAGAGATGACGACCCGAAGTATTACGGCGGCAAGGGTGTATCGCGCGCAGTTTGGAACGTGAATCACGAAATTCGGGATCTTTTGGTTGGTAATTTGGCCAGTCAAGAGCACGTTGATCAGTTGATGTTGGAGCTGGATGGAACTGAAAATAAGGAGCGTTTGGGGGCGAATGCGATCTTAGCGGTTTCGCTGGCGACAGCCAAGGCGATGGCTAAGGCAAGACAGCTGCCGTTTTATAAATATGTGGCGGCGATTGCCGGTACGACCAACGAAATGTGTTTGCCGATGCCGATGATGAACGTGATGAACGGTGGAGCGCACGCTGATTGGTGTACGGATATTCAGGAATATATGATTATCCCAAGAGGTGCTGGTACAATGGCGGAAGCCGTGCGTATGGGGGCAGAGGTATTTCATAATCTGAAAAATGTACTCAAAGAGCGTGACTATCCGGTGACAGTAGGCGACGAGGGAGGCTATGGTCCGAAAGTGCGCGAGGGCAACGATGAGCCTCTGGATTGCATTTTGAGTGCAATTGAACGCGCAGGCTATAAACCGGGACGAGACGTGGCACTAGGTCTAGATGTGGCGGCGTCGGAATTCTGGGATCAGGACCATTACCAATTCAAGACTGATGGTACACAGAAAACTGCAGAAGACATGGTGGGATGGTATGAATGGATGCTGGACAATTATCCGCTGGTTTCGATCGAAGATGGGTTGGATGAGTCTGACTGGGAGGGATGGAAAGTCTTGACCGAGCGCCTTGGAGATAAGGTGCAGCTGGTAGGTGATGATTTGTTTGTGACAAACGTTAAACTGCTCGCGCATGGTATCGAGGAAAAGGCGGCGAATGCGATTTTGATCAAGCCCAACCAAATTGGTACGTTGACCGAGACAATTGCGGCGGTCAAGATGGCCAAGCAAGCTGGCTACCGCACAGTAATGTCACACCGTTCGGGTGAGACCGAGGATACTAGCATTGCGCATCTGGCAGTAGGACTAGGGACGGGTCAGATTAAAACCGGTTCTCTGTCGCGCTCGGAGAGGATTTGTAAGTACAATGAGCTGATGCGCATCGCCGAGAGTGATCCTGACCTGAGATTTCGAGAGATCTTCAAATAAAGGCTCTCTGTTAAGTTAAATGAGCCGCTCCCCCAGGGAGCGGCTTTAGTGTGACACTAACGGCAATTTCTCACGAATCGGATGATGTACCCAGGATGTTCCTGGCGGCCGTCAAGAGCACAGATTCGCGCTCGGTGGGCGTAATCTTGAGCATCATCTGTTCGATGAGACTGTTGATCATCTGCTGGGTCGGAGTAGGGCTGCGATCCAGATCTCCACATTCGAGGAGCAGCATCTTCACATAGATGCATTGTGCGAAGTATTCTTCCTGAGCATTACCTATCTCCTCCTTGAGAAAAGTTTCGATGGAAAAAAGATCAAAATAGCGCCGTGCGATCGCGTCCGGAAAGATAGAAAGGATCAGCGAGTCCTTATAGGTTTTCAGGGTAATTTCGGCTTCTTCCGCCTGAACCTTCATTCTTTCAAACGTCGGGATAGAATTCTGCAATAAATCGTGAATGCTCTGAGCAGACTGAGGAGCAGATGCCTCTAACCCCGTCAGGCGCTCGCATACTTCGGCGCAAGATTCGACAATACTGCTAAAGCTAATCTCTCCCAGAAAGGCACTGATGATATCGTCCATCAGTGCCAGCATAATCCCGTCATCTTCGATGAAACGTCTGAGCTCAGCTTCAGTCTTTTGCGGGATCAGCCCGTTTGTCGTGCGAATCAACGCGAAGAGCTTACCCAGCCACTGCGGATCGGCATAAGTGGTGCGACGCACGAGCTTCTGTGGGTCGGCTTCGGCACCCAGAAAACAAAGATAGCCGAGATAAGCTCCAGCAGCCGAAGCCTTGAACCCAGTGTCATTGTAATAAGAATTCTCCATATAGTTTCCCTCCTAACCATGAGATGTACCGTCAGTTAAGTTGCGAGGCCTGGGGTGGCCCCAGGCTCGTCAAAAACTGGGGTACCGCAAGAATTTGCTACCTATCTTCCTATTATAGCACACATCGTACAAAAAGTAAATAGTTTTATTGCTTTGTGGAGCCGATTTGTGCTCCTGGACCATCTCTACGCTAATCTATTGTACTTTGACGCACTGTTCACCGAGCAACTCAGTGAGGGGCTTAGTGAGATCTTCGGCAATTTCCACTCGGAAAGGCAATTTGAGCGGGCGTTTACCGTTTTCATCTTTGAGAACCATGATAATATCCTGGACGCCAGGGTTGAGCTCGCAGAGGTGGCGGACTTCGCTAAGGAGGTCAACATTTGATGGATCTTCGACCAAGAGATAGAGTTTTTCGCGGCGATGATCCTTGGGTGGGGTGACGACGCGGCGAGTGGGCTCGGGCTCCGCCGCGGCAGAAGAAGCCTTGGCGGCAGGGGCGCCGGTAGGCGTGCTAGCTCCAGCGGAGCCCGAGCCCACCTTGCTAGCGGATCCAGGAGTGCTGACGGTTGCTGGACGGGAAGCGGAGCTAGCGCGCGAGCGCCGAGCCGGCCGGGGAGCAGCTTCCGGGACAGGTAACTTTTTGCCGGTCGGCTCGTAACTTTCCAGGATAGTGTCGGGAATAATCTCGACGGTATCCGCAATAATCTTAACTTCATTTGTGATATTGCCATCCTTATCGCGAGCGTTCACCTTGCCGGTAACCTTAATCACATTGTCCTGCTCAAGTTTGGCACCGACTTGCTCGTAGAGATTTGGGAAAACGATAATTTCAAGCTCGGCTAGCTTGTTTTCGATCTTCACGAAAGCCATACGGGTATTGCTTTTAGTCATAATAGTGCGTACGGCGCTAATAATCCCACCAACACTGAGTACCTTATTGTCATTTTCAGCATTGACTAAATCATAGCTATGCGTGGTCTCAGCTAGATAAGTCTCATAACGGTCGAGAGGATGGCTGGAAATATACAGACCCATGAGGTCACGCTCCCAGAGCAGTTGTTCTTTTTCGGGGAATTTGCTTGGAGCAGGTTTGATCTCAGGTTCGGGTACGACTCCGGCGTCACCCATTGCGCCGAAAAGATCGGTCTGGCCACTGGCGGCGTCTTTTTGACGCTTGGAGCCATAAGCTTGAATGCTTTCCAAGTTAAACAAGAGGTCGCTGCGGTCGGCAAAATTGTCAAAAGCTCCGGTCTTGATGGCCGCTTCCCAGGATTTTTTGTTAAATTTATTGGAATTAACGCGCGCAGCGAAATCGCAGACACTCTTGAAAGGTCCGTTTTTATCACGTTCGGGAATCACAAATTCCTCGACCAAGGCTTTGCCCATACTCTTGATACCACTGAGGCCAAACCGGATTTTGCGTTCACCCCCCACGATACCAAAATCACCGTAAGATTCATTAATGTCGGGACCGAGGACCTGGATACCCATGCGCTTGCATTCGGTAATCTCGATGGCGAGGCGATCAGTCCAGCGCATATCAGCCGTCATCAGAGCCGCCATGAAAGCGTCGGGGTAATGAGCCTTGAGATAGGCGGTCCAGTAAGCCACCAAACCGTAGCACGCAGCGTGAGACTTATTAAAGCAATAGTTAGCGAAGTCCAGCAACTCAACCCAGAACTGTTCGGCGATTTCCTCGGTCGCGCCGCCGATCTTGATCGCGCCTTCGATAAATTGAGGTTTGACTTTGTTCATGAGGTCGACTTTTTTCTTACCGACTGCCTTACGCAGAGTATCGGCCTGACCACCAGTAAATCCACACCATTCACGCGAGATCTGCATGAACTGCTCCTGGTAAATCATAATACCGTAAGTATCTTTGAGTGAATTTTCGAGGCCAGGGTGAAGGTAGGTGATCGGCTCCTTGCCGTGCTTGCGACGAATGAAACTATCAATAAACTGCATGGGGCCTGGACGATAAAGGGCCACCATAGCGATGATATCCTCAAACCGGTTGGCCTGAAGGTCGCGCAGATAGCGCTTCATGCCGGCAGATTCTAACTGGAAAACGCCAGTCGTTTCAGCGCGTTGCAAGAGCTCGAAGGTCTTCGTATCGTCGAGCGGAATTTGAGTCAAGTCAATATCATTTTTATAGACCTTACGAATCATACGCAGAGCATTATTGATCACGGAAAGGTTGGACAGTCCAAGAAAGTCCATTTTGAGCAGACCCATTTCCTCGATCTGACCCATCGGAAACTGCGCCGCAATTGGCCCCTTAGCCGAAACTTCAAGCGGGACGATCTTTTCGAGCTCATCAGGCGCAATGATCACGCCACAAGCATGCACGCCGTGGTTACGAATCGTACCTTCTACCTTGCTAGCAAAATCCAGCACTTCTTTAGAAAGCGGATTGATCTGATACTCTTGGCGCAGCTCGGGTACGTCACGAATCGCATCTACGAGGTGAACATGGTGGCCCTGCACCGGATCTGGCACCATCTTGGCTAGACGATCAGCATCGGCATACGGCACCTCGAGCACCCGCGCGACGTCCCGTACGGCGTTTTTGGCCATCATTTTACCAAAAGTCGCGATGTTAGATACCCGGCCAGCACCGTATTTATTCGCACAATATTGGATCACTTCGTCACGGCGCGTGTCCTGAATATCGGTATCGATATCGGGCATTGAAATACGATCGGGGTTCAAGAAACGCTCAAAGAGTAGGTCATATTTCAACGGGTCAAGCTCAGTAATCCTCAATGCATAGGCTAAAATACTACCAGCGGCCGAGCCTCGGCCCGGACCAAAGACAATCCGCTGACTTTTCCCCCAGTTAATAAAATCTTGGACGATCAAGAAGTAACCATTGTAGCCCATCTTATTGACTACTCCAAGTTCATAGTCGATACGAGGGAGGATTTTCTTGGTCTCAACCTCACGTTCCGGCGCTTGGTCGGCCTCTTCGAGGAGCTTGCGACAGTCTTCAATAGATATGTCTACAGTGTCTTCTAGTTTGTAGCCACAGTAGCGGTAGACTAGCCCTTGAAAAACAAGCTTGTCGAGATAGGATTTCTCGTTTTCACCCTCTGGCAAAGGAAACTTCGGGATCAAGATCCGTCCCAGCTGCAGATCAACGTCACAGCGATCAGCAATACGGCGGCTATTACGCACAGCCTCGGGGCAGGTTTTGCCCCAACGGTCAATAATGTCTTGGGGCGGGATCACATGAAGTTCGAATTCCTTCAAGGACATGCGGTTGGGATTGGAGAGATTAGAAGCAGTACCAACGCAGAGCAAGACCTCATGCGTATCCTGATCTTCATGATGCAGGTAGTGAGCATCACAAGTCACGACGAGCGGAAGACCGGTCTCTTGAGAAATCTCTTGGAGTTTGAGGTTGATTTCGTTCTGGACATCCCAATGCGTAGGTGACTCTGGGTGGCCGTGGTCTTGCATTTCGAGGTAAAATCTGCCTTCGTAAACCTTAGAATACCAAGCGATGAGATCTTTAGTGCGCTTTTCGTCATGCGCCCGAATCGCCATGGAAATTTCGGAACCGGCACAGCCAGAGAGGCAAATAATCCCCTCATTGTATTCTTCCATGATGCGATGATCGATGCGGGGTTTGTAATACTTCCCATGGATCTCGGCCTGAGACATCAGATGGCAAAGGTTTTCGAAGCCCTTATTGTTCATGGCAAGCAAGGTAATATGGAAGCGCTGTTTGTCGTGAGCCGGATCACGATCCTCCAGCCGGCGGGCAGCAACGTAGGCCTCAAGGCCCAAGATAGGCTTGATCCCATTGTCGTGGCAGGCTTTGTAAAGCTCGACTAGGCCGCTCATCGTGCCGTGATCGGTCACAGCCACAGCCTCCATTCCCTGCTCCTTGACAAAGTCGACGAGCTCAGGTACTTTGGTCAGACCGTCCAGCAAAGAATAATGGGTATGGTTATGCAAATGCACGAAATCACTGGTCAAAAGTGAGTCTAAGCCTCGAGATACCTCCGTCATAGGTTAATTATAGCACGAGAAGTGAGTTTGTGAAATGGTTCGATACTTGGTCGAAATATAATATAGCCTCACCTCCTCTATCCTTCGTTCGTAGTGGGGTCGTCTATCTGGGCCGCGGTTCTCTGAGGGGCTTCGGCATCAATGGTTACGGATGGAGCTTAATTTCTGTGGCGTTCACCTCTGTTACTTCTGCTGCCGCGTACTACCTCGACTTC
>CANBER010000009.1 GCA_947367795.1 uncultured Candidatus Saccharibacteria bacterium | reverse complement strand
CGGTCTACTTTGTGATTCCGCGGTGAGTGTGCTGATCTTTGGAATGATCGGAAAACAAAGTAGAAAGAGGAGAATGATCTCCCCCAAAAATAAAAAAGGCGAGGGGAAGAAAAGGGGGAATAGGCAGTTTCCAGAGCGGCTTGGGGTGAAAGGATAAAAAAGCAAAATGGAAATAAGAACGAAGGAATAAAAAAGCGGACCGCTCGGGAAGCTGCCGACAAAAGGGGGAATGAGGATGAATGTGCTTCGGGAAGGGATGGTTCCGATTTTTGATCGTGACTTTTCGAGAAAAGTCACGGCGGGCGTAGCCCGCCCGCCGGCTCGGTGACCAAAATACTATAACATGGATATGGTTGATAATTTTGTTTCCTTCGTGATACAGTGCGGAGGATGAAGAAAGCTAAGCTGGGATGTTTGACGGATAACGGTGTGCGATTGTTTTCGCATGAGATGCAAACAGTGAATAGACTTTTAGAAATGGGTAAGGACGTTGAACTGATTCCTCCGTCAAATACGCCCGGTCGGAAGATGCCGGATTTGGAAATGGATGGAGTGGAATGGGAGATGAAGAGTCCAATTCGTGGATCGTATATAGCTTTGAAGAGATTGACCTGTGCTGCGTTGGCTCAGTCGGAAAACTTGATTTCTGACCTTCGGCGCCGTGCAGGACTTCGATAACATCCTTTTATCAAATTAGAACAGAAATGTCAATGATTTGACCGCGCTTTGTAATCATAATTAGTAACTCGTGTGCCCAAATTTTTCGACCAGAGGCAATAAAAGTGCCGTTTTGATGGTTATGTTTCATGCATAATTGCTGGATTGATTTTTGTTGTTTGAATGTGTTTATTCTATCATTTAATCCTTTTTGAGACAATGCACTACATAAAACTCTGCTTCCGTGGAAGCAGAGTTTGGGTTTGAATAAATAAAAGATCGGCACCGAACCGCGGCAAAATAGGCAGCGGATGGGGAAACCGTTCCAACGATTGTTCGGGCCGTTCGACGGGTTGACGCCAGACGCATTGAAGTTGAGGTTGTACGCGGTAGCAGAAGTAACAGAGGTGAACGCCACGGATGACGAAGACCAACCGTAACCATTGATGCCGAAGTTCCTCAGAGAACCGTTGTTCAGATTGACGTTCCCACTACGGACGAAGGAAGTCCGAAGTGCACTTAGATAGCCTAAGCGAACGTGCTTCTGATACTGTAAATGCTATGCCCACCCGGAGGGGACGACCGGAAACCGGAACTGGGATACAGAACAGGTCGTTAGGTTGGGAAGTTCACTTGAAGCGAGCTCGAGCCTTGGCTAGAGTCAGTAATAGCCTCGTCAATTCCTCCTGGAGAATTTGTTGAGGGTAACTTCACGATCTTTAAATGAAGAGAACTTTAAGTAGCTGGAGCATGACCTCATTTACTACTCTTCGGTCCCATGGACAAAGTATCCACATATATATTATAGCACAGAAAGGTAGTTGTGGGTGAAAAACTTATGGTTTTAGAAATCCCAGCCGAAACTGTCGAAAAGTTGCTGGAGGAATTTGTAACTATTAATATGTTTCATGTAACCCATGCGCGCGATGAAACCGTCAAGATCGCCTTCGCCCTGAGTGGCAAGCTTGTAAGCAGCTTGATAACAGTTTTTGCGAACTCGCTTGCCGGGTAAAATAAAATGCGGGTACACCACGGTACCGATAAAGGGAACGCCACAGGAAACAGGTTGTTTGTATTGTTTCTTAGGGTGAAGTGTGAGCCCGAGCTCAAAGAGGAGATATTTGCGAATGACTTCAATATCTCGAAGTAATTGATCACGCTGAGGCATGGGGACGATGATGAAAAAGTCATCAACGTAGCGTCCATAGTGAACATATCCGAGATCGAAACGAATGAAGCGATCGAGTTGATCAAGGAAAATATTAGATAGAAGTTGACTAGTGAGGTTACCGATGACGATGCCTCGATCGGGAGGTTGAGCGAAAAGGCTTTTGGTGCGAGGAAGATATTTCCAATCGGAGCGTTTACCACGGATGGCGATATCTTGCATGGGGCGGTCATAAATTACTTCTTTCCAAAGATAACGGAGGGTAGAATAGAGTTTGGTTTTGTCTTCGGGGTGACAGCGGATGTGGTTTTTTAGATCGGTGTGCCCACTATGATAAAATTGCTGCTCGAGCCCCCAGAGGATACGTTGGTAGAGTTTATCGTGATTTAAGCTCATGAAATACCCTTGGATGTCAAGCTTGACAGCGTAGGCGGGTATGGTGTAATTATTGGTAACTTGACGGATATGCTTGGCGAGGCGCTTTTGGCCATAGAGTGTGCCTTTGCCTTTGCGGCAGGAATAGGAGTCAGGAATGAAGCGACGGTCCCACCAGTCGGCGGAAATATTAAATAGAAAATGATGAACTACGCGATCGCGGAAGGGGGCGGCGACGATTTCTCGGGTGACGGGGTCGCGGACGATGAAGGCGACACCCCGACTCGGCTTATAGAAACGACGCATGATGCTGTCGCGTAAATTGATAATATCTTCAATATCATTGAGCTCGAAACGGTGTTCGTCAATGGTGTGACGTTTGCCTTTGCGAGCGGCGTCATAGGCGGTCCAGAGTTCGGTGAGGAGATATTTGGCGAAACGAGAATCATTCATGTCCGGTGGTCTCTTGGGAGATTTTTTGAATGCGGGCTTCGCGGGCGCGTTTATTATATTCCCGGGTGGTGATGTGTTCGATTTCGACGATTTTTTCGAGCATATCACAGAGCTCTCGATGATGGATGAGGCGGAGATTCTCCATATTGGCGAGGTAATTGCGGAGATTGCGGGCATGATAGAGAATATTGAAGAGATTTTGAGCTTGAGTGGAAGGGTGAGGTGTGCTGGAGCTAGGAGTTTGGCCGAGGGTGGTGTGATTTTGGAGCTGGTGACGAATAGAGCTGGTATGGGGACGAGCGTTGGCGTAGTTGAGATAACTAGACAAAATATCATTAGCGTCAAAGATCATTTGATGTACTAGGGTTTCGCGAGCGAGCCCATCGGAAATACGCTTACAATTAAAATAAATTAGGCGATTGAGCTCGAGAATGATGGTGTAGAGAGCAGGAATAGGAGATTTGGGGATAATGATTGAGGTGATGCGTTCGATATCTTGCCTGGAGCGGTCATGAAGCTTGGAAAGTTGTTCGTCGCTGTAGAATTTGGAAAGTTTATAAAAATGAAGCTCGGTGGTGCTGAGCTCGCGGTCGGGGAAGATGTTGATGCTGGCGAGTTGGGCTTCGAGCTGACTGAGGGAGCGGATAGAGACAATACCTTCTTCGGAACGGGAATAATCGTCAGTGTCGTTTTTGATGCTGAAACGGCGATGGATGCGGTCGGCGATAGTGAGAGTATAAAAAAGGACAGAGTGTCCGGCGATTTTGGAAAAGTTTTCGGTAGAATCAAAAAGGAGGAGGTGGTGATTGTTGGATTGCTCGAATTCCATAACTTTGGCTTTGATACGACGTTGACGACTGCGGAGGGCTTGGCGCACGATGCGTGCGGAGCGTTTGCTTTCGGGCGATGGTGGTCCGGTGACGATTTGTTTGAGTTTGGATTCGAGCTGATGTAAATCCAGGTTTTCGAATTGATCAATTTCTGAGGACTTGAGAGACGGTGGTTTTGTCATTTCCTAAGTGATTGATATTATGCTTCTGCTTTTATTATAGTACAATTATGATGGAAAATAAAACAAAAATGAAGCTTATGGTATAATAGAGAAAAGGAGAAATGATGATTCGAGTGGATGAAGATTTTATGACGGAGGTGGGCCTTGCGGAAATGCCCAAGGCAGAGAAAGCAGCATTTATGAGCTACGCACAGGAAGAGTTGGAAGTCAGAGTGGGGCAAGTGATGAGTGAGAAATTGAGCCCTGAACAATTAAGCGAGTTTGGCCAGATTGATGATCCACAAGTGGCGGCGGAGTGGCTGGGGGAGAGAGTGCCGGAGTTTCGGGAGATTGTGACGCAGATTTTTAGTGATTTTAAACAAGAGCTAGCTAATGAGCGACAAGATATTCTCGCGGGTTAGTGCTTTTTGCCGTAGCCATTGATAAATGAGACGGCGTCCATGGGTTTCTTGCCTTCGGGCTGGAGGCGGGTGATGACGACGAAATTGCGGTCCGCGCAGCTGAGCATGAGGGGAGAATTGTCGGGTGAGCCGTCGAGACCGGCGGCTTCGCAGAGGATATCAGTGATGCGTAGAACATGCGCTTCGAGGATGATGCAAGTTTTGCCAAAAAACTCGTATTTGGGCTTGGGAAAGCCTTGGTAGGCGATGATTTGGCGGTAGATTTCATCGGCGGTGTAGGAAGCCGGTTGCAGCAGAGAGAGGGATTTATTGAGCTTTGTGGTGTAAGTTGGGGCGCCGATTTGGGGGGTAGGGGTGCCGAGGTGGTCGAGGTGACGAATAAGCCAAGTGGCGCCGGCGGTAGCAAGGCCCTGGTAGATGGCGGATTTGTCGAGGGGTAGATCTGGGACGGTAGCTTGGTGATAGAGGGGGCCGGCATCCATGGCAGAGGAGAGTTGCATAATCGAGTAGCCAAAGGTATTATCTCCGGCGAGGATGGCGCTTTCGATCGGGGAAGGGCCGCGGTACCCCGGTAAGAGTGAGGGATGAAGATTAATGATGCCGCCGGTGGACGCGAAGAGATCGAGGAGGTCAGGTTTGATAAGGACGCCGAAAGAGGCGAGAATGCCAAAAGCTGTGGGATGGGTAAGCTTGAGTTCACGGACGGTAGTAAGATCAGAAGCGGTGCGGGCATGAAAGATAACATCGGTGCGCTTGGAAAGAACTTCAAGTGCGGCGTCGGCGAGTGGGCCATTGCCAAAGAAGATAATTTGTGGGCGAGGGTTTGAGGGCATCAGGCTATTCCTCGGGGAAAAGATTGGGGTTGTTTTGGATTTCGGAAGTGTAATCGACGGGTTGGAGATTGCCGTTTTCGTCCATACGGTAGAAAGCGGTAGGGTCGTCCTTGATGTGGTCGATGAAGAGAATGCCGTTTAAGTGGTCGATTTCGTGCATGAGGGTGCGAGCGAGATAATCGTCGGCTTTGATGCGGATTTCACGACCATCCTCGAGCTGGGCTTTGACTTTGACTTTGCGGGGACGGGTGACGAGACCATAGATTTCGGGGACAGAGAGGCAGCCTTCGTGCTCGGTGACGGGGCGACCTTCGGTGCGGATGATTTCGGGATTGATGAGGGCGGTAAAGGAATTGTGCTTTTTGTCATCAAAATCGTCACGTACGATAATGATGCGCTTATTGACACCCATTTGGGGGGCGGCCATGGCGGCCGATAGTTCAAAGGGGTGAGCTTTTTCCCATTCCAGAGAAAGCCGGACCATGTCGGCAATGATCTCGTGGATCTCGTCGGTGATTTGGCTGACTTTAGTCGAACGCTCGCGGAGACGAGGGTCGGGGGTAGTAATAATTTCGCGCATAACTTAAGGACATTATAGCATACTATGAGGAATTAGAGGAGTGAAGGCGGGTCAAGCTCGATATGAAATTGGGTGAAAGGAGTGAGTGCTTGGCGCAGGAGGTCGCGGGAGGAGGATTTGAGAATGATTTCCCAGGTAAAACCGCGGTTGGTGCGTTCGTGGAAGGCGGGCATTGGAGGGGAAATGATGAGGGGCGAGGTGGAAGTAGACGCGAATTTGGTGAGGGTTTGGTAGGCGGCGCGGATTTTGGAGAGAGTGGTTTTTTCGGTCTTATAAGTGATAGCGAGGCGAGCAAGGTAGGTGAAAGGTGGGAGTTGTTGGCCGCGGCGTTTGCGGAGGAGGTAGCTGGCGAAGGCAGTATAGTCGGCGGAGAGAGCGGTGCGGATGGCGGGATGGTCGGGCTGATAGGTCTGGACGATGACCTGGGCGCGGTCAAGGTGACCGCGCCCAACTCGGCCTATGACCTGCGTGAGCAGGTCATAGGCCCGCTCTTCGGCTGCGAAATCGGGTAGCGATAGCCCAGAATCGGCTTGGACAATGCCGACGGTAGCTAGATGGGGTAAATCCAGCCCGCGCGCAAGAGTTTGGGTGCCGATGAGGAGGTCGATTTTGCCAGATTTGACATCTTCGTATAGTCCGGAGAGAGCGGTTTTTTTGGTATTATCTCCGTCAAAGCGAGCGATTTTGGCTTCAGGGAAGAGACGAGAGAGCTCGGTTTCGAGGAGCTTGGTGCCGAAACCCTTATGAATGATGCCGGCGTGCTGACACTGAGGGCAGGTGGTGGGGACTTTGGCTTCATGACCACACACGTGGCAGCTGAGGAGATAGCCATCGGCATGGAGGATCATAGGGAGATAGCATTCAGGACAGAGTGCTTGCCAACCGCATTCTTCACAGATAGTAAGAGGGGAAGAACCACGACGATTATGAAAAATGAGAGTTTGATGGTGATCTTGAAGATTTTTTGTGATACTTGTCAATAATGGGTCGGAAAAGTAGCGGTTTTTGACAAAACTGCTGCGATCTTTGAGATCGACGATAGTGAAATCTGGGGTGATGGCGGTGGTTTTGGCTTTTTGGGAGAGTTCGACGAGAGAATGGTGGGTTTTGGCGAGATGATAATCGATGATATTGGGAGTGGCAGTGCCCTGGATACAAGGGATTTTGAGGGTATGAGCGATGAAACTGGCGAGACGGAGGGCGGAATAACGGGGAGAATTTTCTTGATAATAGGCGCTTTCGTGAGATTCGTCGATGATAATGAGGCCGAGGTTCGACAAGGGCGAAAAGAGGGCGGAACGAGGACCAATGATGATCCCAGGAGTGCGAGATTCGAGGAGGCGGAGCCAGGCGCGACGGCGTTCGACGAGGGTCTGATTGGAATGAATTAGAGTGATGCAATCGCCGAAGGTTTGGGTGAAAATTTGGACTAATTGGCTGGTGAGAGCGATTTCGGGGACGAGGAGAATCGTGGATTTGCCCTCTGTGAGGGTCTGAGAGGCCAAACTAAGGTAGATATTGGTCTTACCGCTACCAGTGACGCCTCTGAGCAAACGCGTGCCACTCTGAGCCTCCTGGAGGCTCTTGAGAGCGGTTTTTTGGGCAGAATTAAGGGGGATGAGGGGGAGTTTGCGAGTTTGAGGTGGAGTGGGCTCTGAGACGTTCTGGAGCGCGCCACGGGCGGTCAAGCCGCTGGGGATGGCGAGATTGGCGGTGGCTGGTAGAGGTGAGAGGTAATAATCAGAGAGCCAGAGGATGGATTTTAAGAGGTGACGGGGAATGGGGCAGGGGTGAAGGAGGCGAGCGATGGGTTTGGTGGGGAAATCGACTTTGGGGACGGCTTTGAGGACTATTCCGGTGATATTGCGGCGACCGAGAGGAACAAGGACGAGATGGCCGGGTCGGAGCTTAAGCTCAGAAGAATAGGTGAGCGCACCGCCGCCAGTACGGTAGACTTCAGTAGGTATTACCTCGAAAAACATAGGGACATTATAACATATGGTGTATAATAGAGGTATGAAGTTTGTGGAGTTGACAGAGGCGGAATTTGAGAAACGGCATTTGATGGGGGAGAATTTCTTGCAGAGTGTGGAGATGTATCGGCGATATAAGGCGATGGGTCGAGAAACGTATTTAGTGGGGGTGAAAGATGATAGGGGTGAGATTGTAGCGAAAGGTTTGATTTCGGGGAGGAATTGGCGGTTGGGAAAGAAGCTTTTTCGAGTGCCAGGGGGGTGGTTGATGGATTATGATGGGAAGAATTGGGGCGAGGTTCTGGAATTTTTGACAAAAAAAACATTAACATTTTGTAGAGAAAAAGGTGGAATTGTAATAGAAATAGCACCAAATGTCACAAGTCAGCCGCGAGATGGGAAAAACCAAGTGATTTCTGGAAAAAACTATTTAGATGTGAAAGCAAAACTTGTAGAGTTGGGGTATAAATACTTGGGGGAGTATGAACAGCCAAAATGGGAATATTATTTAGAAATTGAAGGAAAAACGCCAGAGGAGTTGTTTAAAGATTTTCGGAATGGGCATAAATGGGAGATTCGTCGGGCAGAGCGAGATGGTGTTAGAGTACGAGAATTGGGCTTGGATGAGTTGACAATTTTGAAGAAAATTACGGCAGAATCGGGGGAGCGGCATGGGTTTCATGAGCCGGAGGTGGAATATTACCGTTCGATGAAGAAGTTTTTCGGGGAGAAAGTGCAGTTTGTGGTAGCGGAAATACCGGCGGAGAAGTTGAAAGCGGATGGAATAGAGGTGGAAAAAGGGTTGGAGTATGTGCCACTGGCGGCGTCGATGTTTTTGAGTGACGGAAGGGAAATGATTTATCTTTATAGCGGCTCGGTGAGGGCATTGCAGAGATATGGTGGGGCGCATCTGATTCAATGGAAAATGATGCAGGAGGCGATTAAAAGTGGCTGCAAAGTGTATAATTTCTATGGGACGCGACCGGTGGAGGGGAATGGAGTTTATCGCTTCAAACAGGGCTTTAGGGGGCACGTAGAGGAGCTTTTGGGCACGTTTGCACTGCCAGTAGGGTGGTTGGGCCGAATTTATGTAGGACGCTTGAAAACGCGAGAATTTAGCGAAATAGAGTAGGTTTGGAGGGGGCGACTAGACGGTTCGCGACGGGCTGGGTTCGTTGTCTATTTTTTTGGGGGGTCGGGCAGCTGCTTGTAAAAACTACAACGTTTTGATATACTGAGGAGAAGGAGAGAGGTAGAATGCTAGATATTTTCATTACATCGCGGGTGAGGCGGAAGATTGTGGTGGTTTTTGCGAAATATCCAGATTTTAAGACGCACGTGCGCGCGTTGTCAAAGTTAATCAAGGAGGACCCAGGAAATATTCAGCGCGAGCTCCAGCGATTGGAACGCGGTGGGTTTTTGTTGGTGGCACAGAAGGGGAACACGAAGATTTATCAGATGAATAAGCAGTTTCCTTTGTTGAAGGAGTTGCAGAGTATGGTGATCAAATCGCAACAGATGTCAAAAACTAATCGTGCAGATAAGACGCTCCGGTGAGTAAAATTTTTGAACAGCTACTGAGGGTGAGAAGTATCGACGCCCAGTTTTTGCATCCGAAATATGAGGAGTGTATTGATCCGGATTTGATGCCGGATATGGGGGTGGCGATCGAACGGTTGAAACGGGCGCGCGACGGACATGAGAAGGTGCTGATTTATGGGGATTATGATGTGGATGGGGTGACATCGAGTGTGGTGATGCGGGAGGCGCTGAAACTTGCGGGGATTGAAGTGGTGGAGATTATGTTGCCAAATCGATTTTTGGACGGATACGGGATGAGTGAAAAGGTGGTGGTGCGAGCTCGGGAATTAGGTGTGAAGCTGGTGGTAACGGTGGACTGCGGAAGCAGGAACCAGGAGATTATTGATAAATTGCTGGAAATAGGGGTGGAGACGATCGTAACAGACCATCACGAATGTGGGTGGGGAGCGTCAGATTCGGCGAGTGCTGCGCCCAGCCATGATATGGCGAAACCGGCGGCCGCGGCAATTGTAAA
The DNA here is from genome assembly GCA_947367795.1 of uncultured Candidatus Saccharibacteria bacterium. Lineage (GTDB taxonomy): Bacteria > Patescibacteriota > Saccharimonadia > Saccharimonadales > Saccharimonadaceae > Nanosyncoccus. Next base: position 26,925 of record CANBER010000009.1, on the reverse strand, counting down.
TCCGAAACGTAAAGACGTGGAGGTGCAGGAAGAGTTGAGAGAATTAGCGGGGGTAGGAGTGGCGTTTAAGTTGGCGCAAGGGATGGTGAAGGCGGGGATGATCCCGGAAGGGCAGGAAAAGTGGCTGCTGGATCTGGTATTGATTGGGACGGTGTGTGATAGCATGCGGCTGGTTGGAGAGAATCGGAGGCTGTGTTATTATGGTATGTTGGTGTTGGGAAAGACGAGGCGACAGGGGTTGAGAGAATTGATGCATACGGCGGGGGTGAAAAAGATGAATGGCGAAGCGATTGGATTCCAGTTGGGGCCAAGGCTGAATGCGGCAGGGCGGATGGAGACGGCAGAACGGGCGTTGGAGCTGCTGCTGGCAGAGAAAAAAACGGTGGCAGCGAGGCTGGCGCAGGTGTTAGAGGAGTTAAATTTGCAGCGCAAGAGTCAACAGCTGGCGGCGATGGAAGAAATTCGGGAACGAGGGGTCGGGGAAGATAAAGTGATTGTGGCGACGGGAGATTGGCATGAAGGAGTGCTCGGGATTGTGGCGGGGAGACTGGTTGAGGAATATCACCGTCCGGCGTTTGCTCTTGCGGAAGTGGATGAGGCGTTTAAGGGTTCAGGGAGGAGTTTTGGGGGATTTAATTTGGCTGAGGCATTAACCGTATGTGATAAATATATTATAGGTGGGGGAGGGCACGCAGAAGCTTGCGGGGTGAAAGTGGCGAAAGATCAGATCGAGAGGTTTACTGGGGCGATAAATGCGTACTATGAAGGTTTAGACTTGCAGGATCAAGAAAAATATTTTGATGTGATGGAAGATTTGGCGGTGGAGGAGTTTGAAGAACTGTCGCTAGAATTATTGAAGGAGTTAGAAAAATTGGAGCCGTATGGGCCGGGCAATATGGAGCCGGTGTTTTTGTTGCCAGAAGTGAGAGTAATAGAGGCGGCGAAATTGGGTAAAGAAGAACGACATTTGAGGCTGACGGTGTGGGATAAACAAGGGAAGAGTTTGAAATTGATGCGATTTTATGCCCCAGAACAGGATTTGAGGCTCAAAGGTGGTGAGACGGTAAATGTATGGATTACGTTGGCGGAAAATGATTTTCGAGGGTTGAGAAGTGTGGAGGGGCGGATTTTGAAGCTGGCGGTGTGTTAAAACGAAATACCACCGCGTGAAGCGGTGGTATATTCGGCTTGTGCCGCAAAAGCCAACTAATAGAGCAAAATAAATATAGTACCAGATAAACTGGTACTATATTTATTTAAGTCCGAGACGCATACGCTCGGCTTTTTCGGCGCGGCGGATTTCGCGGATGATTGCCTTACTGCGGCGCTCGCGCTTGGAAATCGGTTTAGAAAAACGCATCTGAGACTTCTTCAATGGCATGATGCCACTCTGTAAAACCTTGCGGTTGAAGCGACGGATGAGGTTTTCGTTGGCCTCGCTCTGATCTTTTCTTGTTACTTTGATTGCCATACTGGGGACATTATAGCAAATTTTTCTCTATTGCACAACCCCCTTTAGTGATATAATATAAACATGATTATATTGATGGGTTTGGCGGGGAGCGGAAAAAGTACGCAAGGGAAAATTTTGGCGGAAAATATGGGGGGATTGTGGCTGTCAGCAGGTCAAGTGTTGCGGGATACTCCGTCAGAGGAAATTCATGAGATCCAGAGAAAGGGGGAGTTGGTCCCGGATACGATCACGATTCCTTTGATGTCAGAAGCGATTCAGGAGGCGCTGTTTGAGAAAAAAGAGATTGTTTTGGATGGGTATCCACGGACCGTGGAACAGGCTGAGTGGGTGGTGAAGGCGATTGCGGATAAGATTCAGGTGGTGGTGAGAATTATTGTACCGAAGGATGAGCTTTTTCAGAGGCTGGCGGCGCGGGGGAGGGCGGACGATACGAGCCGGGCGACGATTGAAGAACGATTTCGGATAGTTGAACAAAATATTTATACAGTTTGTGAGATTTTGCAGAAGAAAGGGATTCGGATTGTAGATGTGGATGGTGTAGGGACAGTTGAGGAAGTGGCAGCAGCGATAAGACAGGCAATAACAGAGGTAGAAAATGAATAAAAAATTTATACATAAGACAGAAGACCCAGTAGAATTAGAGCATAAGATCACCGCGATGCGAGCTGGGGGGAAGATTTTGGGGGGATTGATGCGAGATTTGAAAGCGTACGTACAGCCAGGAATGACTGGGAAGGAAATTGACGCTTGGGTGAGGTCGGAGATCGAAAAACGGGGTGCGAAAGTTGCTTACGATTATTTGGAGGAGAATTTTCCGGGGGCGATTTGTATTTCGGTAAATGATGAGCTGGTGCACGGTGCGCCGACGGATGAACCACTGGAAGGGGGGGATAAAGTGAGTTTTGATTTGGATATTCTGTATGATGGATATTATACTGACTCAGCGTTTACGATGCTGGTGGGAGGCAAAGGATCGCCAGCGGTGAAACAGATGATTGCAACGACGGAGAAAGCGCTGTGGGCGGGGATTAACGTAGTCAAGGCTGGGACGAAAACGGGGGATATTGGTTATGCGGTGGAGAAGGTATTACGACAGGGCAAACTCGGTGTAATTGAGAATTATGTGGGGCATGGAATTGGTAGGGAGATGCATTCGCGGCCGGATATTCCGAATTATGGTTCAAAAGGGCATGGATGGCCGCTCAAAGCGGGAGATACGATTTGTATTGAGCCGATGTCGTGTCTGGGGAAGCCGGCGAACTATGTGGATCGTGAGAGCGGTTGGACGGTCAAGATGAAGGATGGTAGCATTGGCTGTCACTGTGAACACACGATTTTGGTGACGGAAGATGGGTGCGATGTCTTGACGGAAGCTAGACAAGTGCTGGGGGGGGGGTGATATACTGGGGTTAAAATTAAATAAGGATGGGTAATGGAAGAAGTAGAACAGAAGAATGAGATGCTAATGCGAAAGGGGAAGATGTCGCGGCAGGCGAAAGCTTGGATGACAGCGAGCATTGTGCTGGGTGTTTTAATGTTGATGGGGGTGGGATTTGGTATTTATGGTATGGTCATGAAAGGTCAGGCAACTAGCGAAAATCGGCAGTTGAAGGAGGAAGTGAAGATAAAAGACGATCGCATCGCGAGCTTTGAGGAGAGTTTGGGTATGATGGTGGGGGAGTCTGAGACGGCTGAGCCTGAAGAGAATGAAGGTAAGGTTGGAAAGCCAGTGGTTGAAGCTGCGGTGGCGAAAACAGGCTACATTTATATTGGGGAATGGGGAATTAAGATTAAAATTCCGGAAGATCTCGGTGGTGTATCGTATACGTATAATGCACGGGGTTATGTTTGCGTGAGCGGTGCAAAGAGAGGTATTCAATATGCACCAGAGTTTGCAGATATAGAAAAGAACTTGCCGGGTTTGGGATGCGTGAGACGGTATCACGTGAGTGATGAGGAGCATAAATACTCAACGGAGAAGATCCAAATTGGTGATTATGTGTATATGTATTCTGGTCCGCAGGCGGTGTATAGTATGGATGCAGAGGAACAGAAAATGGAGCTTGAAGCGGTACAATTGATAAAAACAATGTTGACAGAGGGGATTTCGAAGTTTTAGAAAAACGGAGGTAGTGGCCGTGGGGGAGGCCACCTTTTTGATGGTGAAAAAGCTCGGATTAAGGTCCGGGCTTTTCTTAGTTGTAAAAATGGAATTTTGCGTTATAATGAGCTTATGGATGAAATCTCGCGATATGCAGTGGGGGTGGATGTAGGCACAGCGAATGTGCGTGCAGTGGTGGCATCGATTGCGAATGGGGGAAACTTGAATGTGATTGGATATGGAGAAGCGCCAAATTCGGGGATGCGTCGAGGGGTGGTGGCGAATTTGTCGGGGCCGGCGCAGGCGATTGATCGGATGCTGGGGGAAGTGGAGCGGATGAGCGGCTACGAGGTGAATGCGGCGACTTTGTCGATTAATGGAGCACAGATTATCTCAACTCAGTCGAAAGGGATGATTGCGGTTGGGGCGGCGGATCATACGATTACGAGTGATGATATTGCACGCGTCGAGGATGGCGCGCTCAGAGGGTGGGTGCCGGCGAATCAGCAGGTGCTTGAGGTGGTGCCGCTACAGTATATTTTGGACGGGCAGGGCGGAATTAAGGATCCACTAGGGATGACTGGTGCGATTCTGGAGATGAAGGCGAATATCGTTTCGACGATGATGCCGACTTATGAGAATTTGCGGCGGGCGGCAGAGGGGGCGAACGTAACGCCGGAGAGGATTGTGCCGAGTGTAGTAGCGGCGGCGCGGGCGGTGTTGAATGAGCGACAGAAAGAAAACGGCGTGGCAGTGGTAGACATCGGTGCAGCGACGACAGGTGTGGCGATTTTTGAAGAGAATGATTTGAGATATTTGGGTGTGGTACCGGTAGGATCGAATAATATCACTAATGATCTGGCGGTGATGCTGGCGATTGATACGGAAGTAGCTGAGGAAATTAAGCGGCGGTTTGCGAACGGAAATTTTGGGGCAGTAGAGAGTCCGGTGGTGATTCGTTGGAGGGGGAAGGAACTGCACTTTGACCGTAATCAGATTGATGAAGTGGTGGAAGCGCGACTGGGGGAGATTTTGGAATTGGTGCGCAAGGAATTGAAAAAAGCACACTATGAGCAGAGGTTACCGGAGGGGATCGTACTCACTGGAGGTGGTGCGAGGATGCGTGATTTGGATAAATTTGTGCGAGAGGCGCTGGAAATGTCGGTGAAGGTGGGGGTGCCGACGGGACTTTCGGGGGTGACGGAAGCGATTCAAAGGCCGGAGTTTGCGGCGGCGGTGGGACTGATGCTGATCTCGGCGGAAAATGACCAAAATCAGACGAAGAAAAAAGCCCTGAAAAAACCAAAGAAGAATAAGGAAATTGGAGTTTTGAAGAAGTTTTTCAGTAAATTTTAATAAAACTGAAAGATGTGTGATATACTGAGAGAATAAAGAGAGGAAAAGTGAGGTACGAAAGCTATGCCCGAGATTAAGCCAACAGAGGTAGAAAGTTCAGCAAGCATTAAGGTTGTCGGTGTAGGTGGCGCAGGCGGCTCAGCGATTGATCGAATGAGAGAAGTCGGTCTGTCGGGTGTGGATTTTGTAGCAGTGAATACAGATGCGCAGGCGCTCCATCATTCAAAGGCAGAGTCCAAGGTGCATATTGGGCGAGGATTAGGTGCTGGTGGCGATCCAGAAAAGGGTCGTGAGGCGGCGGATAGTGCTCGTGAGGCGATCGGTAAGGCGATGGAGGGGGCCGATATGGTGTTTATCACTTTGGGTGCTGGAGGTGGTACAGGATCGGGCGCTGGTCCGATTGTGGCAGAGGAAGCGAAAAATCGTGATATTTTGACGGTGGGTGTGGTGACGAAGCCGTTTACTTTTGAAGGCGCGAAACGTCGAGAGAATGCGGATGTAGCGATTGATAATTTATCCAGAAATGTGGATGCGCTGATCACGATTCCGAATGATCGATTGTTACAGACGATTGACCCGAGGACGCCGCTGACTGAGACGTTCAAGATTGCGGACGATGTGCTACGTCAGGGGGTGCAGGGGATCTCTGAGCTGATTACAGAGCATTCGTTGATTAATTTGGACTTTGCGGATGTGAAGGCCGTGATGAAAAACGCAGGCTCGGCTTTGATGGGGATCGGGCGTGCCAGCGGTGATAATCGTGCAGTGATGGCGGCGCAGCAGGCGATTGAGTCTCCGCTGATCGAGGTAAAAATCGATGGTGCGAGAGGTGTGTTGTTTAGCGTGGCTGGTGGGTACGATATGGCGATGAGTGAAGTGCAGGAAGCGGCTGAGGTGATTACGGCGGCAGTAGCGCCGGATGCGAATATTATCTTTGGGGCGAGTATTCGGCCGGAGCTGGAAGATGAAATCGTGATTACGGTGGTGGCGACTGGGTTTGATTCGGAATATTATCGGAAGTTGGATGCTGAGCGAGTGCTAGATGAGCGGGCCGCCAGCATGAGTACTCCGACAGTGGCGGATGTGATGCCGCAGAGTAACTATGATAGCGGGTATGGTTACGGTAGCTATGGTGGGGGGTATGGTTCAGGGATGTCGGATGCGGGTGTGACTAGTGGCGGGAGCATGGGAAATACAATGCAGGAACAGCCATCCATGAACAATATGGGTCAGACTAGCGGAACGAATGAGTTTACGGGTGAACAACGTAATGATATGTGGAATTCGATTCGAACAGAAAATGAGGACGACTTGGACGTACCACCGAGCTTGAGGGAGCGATTGAGAAATCGGGGTAAGGAGTAGATTAGATGGTGACGACTCCGAGAATTGGTGATAGTAAAGTCCTCGAGAGTCGGGAGACAGATGATGGCACGACAATTCGTAGGCGTAGAGTGAGTGCTGATGGACATAGGTTTACAACTTATGAGAGAATCGAGTTGCCTCAGTTGTACGTAAAAAAACGGAGTGGAAATCGAGAGGTGTTTGACCGGGATAAGTTGGTAACGTCGGTGAAACGGAGTGTGGGCAAATTTATGGGTTCGGAGCTTGCCGTGGAAGAAGTGGTGAATGCGGTGGAGAAGTTGCTGAGAAATGAGGGCAAGGAGGAAGTGCGATCAACTGACGTAGGTAATGCCGTATTGGATGTACTTGCAGAGTGCAATGAGGTAGCATATGTGAGATTTGCAAGTGTATTTCTAGAGTTTACGACTCTGGATGATTTTGAAGGGATTTTGAGAGCAAGGAGGGAAAGAAAATGCGCGTAGTATGTGTGTGGCGGCGCGAGAGTGATTATGGACGAGCCTTAGAGGAATGGATGAGAGAATTTGAGCGTCGGACAGGGAAAGACGTAGAGACAATCAATCCGGATACGCGAGATGGCGTGGGATTTTGTCGGAGTTATGATGTGGTGAAATATCCGACGATGTTGGCGCTCGGTGAGGATGGCGCAGTGCTGGCAGAGTGGCGAGGGGAGATGCTGCCGACTTTTGATGAAGTAAGTTACTGGGTGAAATAAAAACGGCCCCGTGAGGGGCCTGGAGGAGCGTCGAGTGACCGTATAATGGACTGAAGCTAAGACTATCTTTCGACCCGACTAGAAGCAATGGGCCGGATACGATAAGGATAACTGCCAAATTGCGGTGTGTTTCTGCCGAGCAGATAAGTGATCTGCCCCCAATCCTCGTCGGTTTCGATTTGTAGGTAATTTTGACTGGCGAAGAGCGCTTCAAGGCTCTCGGTTGGCTCGAGAGGCAGAAAATCAGGACTGGCATCGGTCTTGAATGGAGGCAGGATTGCCTGTACGATGTGGCCGATGAGCTGATAGCTGGAACCGGAAGGATTGTGCGGATTGAGCCGGTCGACGTGCAGGATGATCTGAAAACAGATGTTGGATTGATCGGCGACGAGCTGACCGGTAGCCTTCTGGTAATAATGCTCTACAACTGACAGTTGCAGTGTAGCACCTTCGTGAAGCTCGGAAGCATTGAGCTGGGGGATTTCGTAGCCGAGTTCGTAGCGCTTATCCTGACACGTGATAAAGTTGTTGTGACGGAGATAAGGCGGAGTGAAGGGTCGGACGAAACGTTCAGAAGTTTCAGTGATTCGCGTGACAATATTGAGCTGTCGATCGACGCCGAGATTAGGATCATAGATCATATGAATAGTCGTGTTGACATGACCAGGATAGAAAACTGGACATTGTCGGTCATGGCTGGTGACGGATTGATCTAAGATCTCGGGAAGCTCGAAATACATTTTTTGAGCTTGAGGGACGCTGAAGTTCATGATGACGATACTGAGGCGATCTTTCTCTCCGCGCCTAGCACGGGGTATCTTACGGGTAGCGGAAATTTGTCCGATGAAATAAAACGCGCTGTTTGGCCCAAGCTCGTAGCCATCTCCAGTATGTAAATCGTAGAGATACGGAACATAGCGCAAATGGTAACAGGTGCGAATCTTAAATTTTGAGGGACCTTTGATGCGGTAGAAGAGCATGAAACGGATTTCTTTCCAGAGTCGTGATTTGGCCCAGGTCTGAAAATGCTCTGATCCGTGACGTTTCCAAGCGGAAGACGTGTTTTTGGTGCGCCAATTGAGGCGCGGATAGAGACGGTAGGTGGGATGCGTCGGTTTGACGAGCTCGTGAAAGTAAATCCTGAATTCGGCGGGTGTAGTAATAGTTTGTGACATAATTTTCCTCCTTTTTAAGTTACATGTATGTTTTAAGCCACACAAAACTTAGGCACACGGTGCCTCTATTTTCATTATAGCACACTTAGGTTTAAAAGTCAATAGGTGGGGAGTATGGAGAAAGGAAATTTGGAGATTTTGAGGAAAATGTGCTATAATGAGGTAAAGCGTTTGAGCGGAGATCGACCGCGAGCTCACGAAAGAACGGATTAGTCTTAGTAGAATCGTGCGTATGCCTGCGTAAAGGGAAAGAGAGAGCTGGTTGAGGCTGTAATGGGTGCAGCTGAGACGAGAAGTTAGATGGTACCGCCCGCCAGGGTTCTAACGGCAAGGATGGATTTAATTGCCGGGGAACGGCGGGAGTTTTTATGAAATACAAAGCAGGTCAGCGACGCAAAGCGGCAGAATATGAAAAAGCGTTGGTGGAGTGGTGGAAGAAGAATCGGACTTTTGAGAAATCGGTGGAACAGAGACCGGTCGATGAATCGTATGTGTTTTATGATGGGCCTCCGTTTATCACGGGGATGCCGCATCATGGGACTTTGCTTAGTAGTATCGTGAAGGATGCAGTGCCGCGGTTTTGGACGATGCGGGGGAAGCGAGTGGAGCGGCGCTGGGGGTGGGATTGTCATGGTTTGCCGGCGGAGAATTTTGTGGAGAAGCAACTGGGAATTACTGATCGGCGCGAAATCGGTACAAAATGGTCATTAGAAGATTACATCCTGAAAGCGAAGGAAAGCATGGTGGCGAACTCGGAGACGTGGGAGGGGACGATTGATCGGATTGGGCGTTGGGTGGATTTTAAGGGGGCATACCGGACGATGGATAAGGACTTCATGGAGTCAGTGTGGTGGGCGTTTAAGACGCTGTACGAGGCGGGGAAGATTTATGAGGGGCGGAAGGTCTTGATGTATGATACGAAGTTTGCAACGCCAGTGTCGAAGTCGGAAGTGACGATGGACAATGATGCGTATCAAGAGGTGACTGATCCGTCGGTTTATGTGAAGTTTAAACTTACGAGCGAGAGCCTGGCTCATATTCTTTCTGAACCTGCTGCGTCTCGGCCCGTCGTTACGGGCGAGACTTGCTTCGCTCGCTCCCCGTTGGTCGCGAAGAGTTCAGACAAGAACTTGAGTCAGACTCTCGCGAGTGAATCTAAAAGTATAAAAGTCGATAGATTCGTACCTCGGGTTTATTTGTTGGCGTGGACGACGACACCGTGGACGTTGCCGGCGAATATGGCACTAGCGGTGAATCCAGAGATGGAGTACTGTGCGGTGAAAATTAGCAAAGAAGAAGAGGTTTTAGTTTCACCAAAGAGTGGTAAGAAAGTGGAACCGGATGAGATAGTAGAAGGCCTCAAGGAAGGTCAAGATAGTGATTGGGACTTAATGACGGAGTATGCCCGTGAGATTCTGATCTTGGCGAAGAGCCGGCTAGAGGCGGTGTTGAAGGATGTTGACTATGAGGTAATAAGGGAGGGGATTAAGGGGGGCGAGCTCATAGGCTTGACATATGAGCCATTGTGTGGAAGTGGACCACTTTTCGACGGAAAAGGTGTCCAACCTCCAAAAGCCAGTTTGTCCGCAAAGTCAGAAGTGAATTCCGACTTTGCGAAGAAAAAAGATACATATACAGTCTTGGGTGGGGATTTTGTGTCGGATAGTGATGGTACGGGGATTGTGCATATTGCGCCGGCATACGGAGAGGATGACTATAAGCTGGCTCAGGAACACGAGGTAGATTTCGTGGATGTGCTGGACGAATACGGCTATTATGATGCTAAAACTACTGAATGGTTACATAGTATTGGGGTGAGAGATACGGATGAGCGGGGGATTGAGATTTGGGCGGGGAATAAGTTTATCGCGAAATGTCTTGAAGAGAAGGGGGTGGTCTGGAAGATTGAATATATTAAGCACGAGTATCCGTTTAACCCGCGGTCAAAGCAGCGGATTATGTATCGGGCGTTTCCGAGTTGGTTCTTCGATGTGCAGGGGCAGAAGCCGCTGATGTTGGCGCAGAATGAGAATGTGAATTGGTTCCCAGAGTATCTGAAACACGGACGATTCGAGAAGAATATCGAGCAGGCACCGGATTGGAACCTTTCGCGTGATAGATTCTGGGCGACGGCGATGCCGGTATGGAAGGGGGAGCCGGTGTTTGATGATACGGTCGAGAGTGTGCATCCGGTCAAGGTGTTTGGAAGTTATGCGGAGTTGGCGGAGTTTACGAAGTGCGATAAGGATGACGAGGGAGTTTATCTGGAGGATTATCATCTGCCGTGGGTGGATCAAATCAAGTTTGATGCCTGGGTGTCGGAAGATGGAGAGATTAAGCCGTATTTTGCCTTGACAAAAGAAGACGAAGAAGAGAAAGAGTGGGATGAGTATCATTTCACGAGGATTGAAAAGGTGCTGGATTGTTGGTTTGAAAGTGGCTCGATGCCGTTTGCGCAGCTGCATTATCCGTTTGAGAATAAGGAAAAGTTCGAGCGAAATTATCCGGCGGACTTCATCGTGGAGTATGTCGGGCAGGTACGGGCGTGGTTTTATTATGTACATACGGTGAACACGGCGCTGGCGGAGGTCGGGGGCTTCGGCGAGGCGGCACAGGCGCGAACAGAAAAGAATGCGTTCAAAAATGTGATTACGACGGGGACACTGGCGGGGAATGATGGGCGGAAAATGAGTAAGAGCTTGGGGAATTATACCGATCCGAATGTCTTGATGGATCAATACTCGGCGGATGCGTTGCGGTTTTTGTTGCTGAGTAGCCCGGTGCTAAGTGGTGAAGACTTCGCGTTGACGGATAAGGATGTGAGCGACGTAAACCGGAAGCTCGCGATGATCTGGAATACGTATGACTTTTTCGTGACTTATGCGGAGGTGGATAACTATGAAACACCGGATGGACACTGGCAGGGTGAACTGAAGAACCCGTTGGATCGGTGGATTATTGCGAGGTTGCACGAATTAAAGCGGGACGTGACTGAGGGGATGGAAGAATACAATATTCCGAAGGCGCTGGCTTCCGTGTTGCCGTTTGTGGACGATCTAAGTAACTGGTTTGTTAGGCGGTCGAGGCGGCGTTTCTGGAAGAGTGGGGATAGCGATGATAAGGCAGAAGCGTATTGGACTTTGTGGAAAGTGTTAACGAAATTAGCGCAGGTGCTAGCACCGTTTACGCCATTTCTGGCTGAGGAACTGTGGCAGAATTTGACTGGGGACTGGAATCCAGAGAATAGTGTACATTTGACGGATTGGACGGAGCCGGGAGAGATTGACGAGGAAATTTTGGCGCAAATGGCGCGGGTGCGCGAGGTGATTAATGAAGGTCTGGCACTTCGGATGCGGAAATCGGAGAGTGAGACTCAAGTGAAGGTGCGGCAACCGCTGAGAAAGTTGGTGTATGCTGGAGAGGAGTTGCCGGAGTGGGGGATTGAGATTATCAAAGATGAAGTGAACGTGAAAGCAGTAGAACAGGGGGAAGAGAGCTGGATTGATAAGGAAATTACTGAAGAATTGGCTGAGGAGGGCTGGACGAGAGAATTGATTCGTACGGTACAATCAGCGCGGAAAAAGGCGGGTCTGAACGTGGATGATCGGATCCGGTTGAGCGTGAACGTCGCAGTGCCGGAAAAGTGGCAAGCAATGCTAAAAACAGAGGTGCTGGCGGAAGAATTGGGTCAGGAGGGGAATTACGCATACGATGAAATTGTGAAAGTGGGCGGAAAAAACTTGACGATCAGCCTGGAAAAGCTGAATTAGGCGGGAATTTAGGGTATGACCATTGACTTTTTGAGCAAGGTGTGCTATAATGGAAGTATAGGCAGGTTTGCTTCGTACTTTGACAAGGATAGTTGAATACGAAGAAACTGTAGTCATTAGGAACACTGGTGTGGGGAAGACCCCTTAAACTATGAGCATCAGTGAAGGAGGGAATAATGGCGAATTTAACCATGGAAAAGCAGCTGGAGATCTACACGCATGAGGGGACGTTGGCTCTTCCGCAGAGGCTGAGGACCAGGATACAAATGTCGGCTCTGACCTCGTTTGAGTGTAGAGAGACTATCGACCATTTTGAAGTCGAAGTAGCGGCGGTGCCGATAGTGTGTTGCCTGGACAAACGGGCGTATGATACTAGGTCCGAGTATGATAATCCGATGAGGTCAGATTTTGACGGAGAGATGCTGGTGGATGCGGATTTGCCGATCGTGCATCATGATGATGCACGGATCTGGTGGGTCAAAGAACGCCACGTGTTAGATGAGACCCGTTGGGTGAAGGTTGAGGTTTGTGAGCCAAGGGATGCAGTCTATTGTATGGTGTATGAGAACTATGAGGATGATCCGTATGCGCATCGGGAGAAGCTAAAGTTGTTTTTGGAGCGGAATGCGCTCGGGACACCGTTTAGTCTGCATGCGTGTGATCTTGGAGCTCAGGACGACGTGAGCTGGATTGTGGATTGTGATGTGAAGGATGCCGTTTGGATTTTTGATAATACGGCGGACGATGTATGCATGTATGTTATGCCGGTGGGGTTCTGTCCGGTGGAGAATGATACAACTCGGGACTATGAGGATGGTGAGCTGGAGGAGTTTTTCGCGAAGCGCGGAATGGCTTATACGCAGCGTCATCAGATGGTTCGGGATTTGGAACGGTATGAGATGGTCGCTAAGAACAATGCGGCAGATGGTTGGTTGAAACTGGAAGAGTTGACGCGGCCACTGTATGATCCGAAATTGAGAGAATACTATATGTGGGTGCGTCCTACATGGTATGATGACAGGAATTACCCAAAATTTCACAGTACGCATGATCTGCCGGGATGCTTTGTCGACTTGACGGGAAAGGCTACGCCTTATTATCCGGGCGTGGTAGCAGATGTTGCTCAGGAAATGGCTGTGGCATCTAAGCTGGTCGAAGAGTATAAGACGAAAGCTGAGGCAGAGAAGATGGTGCATCAGGCTGAGATCAATACCTTGAGGGCGAAGGCCGATGCTGCAAGGAAGGCATACTATGAGGAGATTCAGGATTTTGCGAAGATTCTGCTGATGGCAAAGGTGCCGGTGCAGGCGTACGACAAGGATCGGAAAAAGGTGTTCGAAAGACATCCGTGGACGGACCCGGCAAGACCGATTGAGCGGTTGCAGGTGACTTTTGAGAGATATCAGGTGGTGCTGATGGATTTGAAGGAGGAATGCATGGTTAGCACTTGTGCTTATCGGCCTGAGTATATGGCTTCCTTTGCAAAAGTGCTGAAGAAATTCAAGACTTTTGTGCCGCTGAAGGTAACCAGACGGATGGGCGTTTTTCAGGAGTTGTGATTCTGGGTTGATGATCGGTGTGAATTCTTAAGATTTGATCTGGCGATGTATTGAATAGTATCGACGAAAGGGGGGAAGCTTCGAATTTGACTGTCTAGACAGTCCCCCTAGTTTGGCTAGGGGGACATTTTTGTGTGAATATAAGCATAAAAGTAATTGAAATCGGATAAGAAATCATGGAGTTATAACAGGGGTGGAATATAGGAATGTTGCAGTTTTTGCAAGAAAAAAGCATAAAAGGTATTGACTTTTTGAATGATGTGTGCTAAGATAAGGACAGTTAGATAAGAAACAAAAAGCATAAATAAACATCAAGTCTAACTAAAAGCAAATCGCGAAGGCTTTGAGTGTAGGCCGTAGCAGATACGACAAACTACAAAAATAACATAAACAAAAAGGATAAAAAGCCATGAGCGAAAATATTAAATTTAACAAAGGAGATAGTGATAGTACCTATGTAATTCCAGAGGAGATCATTGATCTCGGAGAAGCGGAAATCACACACAAAGGAGATAAAAATCAAGATTGGTATGATTACCAGGTGCAAGGGAGATCCGATAAGGAAGAGAGGGAATTAGTCTCGAATCCAAATACTGACCCCAAGAAGGTCGCGGAAGCTTTGAAACGAGCTAAACAGATGCGAATCGGTCAGAGTATTATCGGTGTTCTCAATATGTCAGCCTAAATGGAGATGAGTAATATACGATAGAAAACATAAGAAGAAAATAAAGATAAGCAAAAGAGGAATCTTACGAAATAAAATTCAGGAGAAAAGAGGAAGTATAAGATAGAGCAAGAAAAACCGAACTAACGTTCGGTTTTTCGCTGTGGTAGGGTTCCGTGATTGGTGCTCGGGTGGAAAAGTGAAAATCGGTGGATTATGGTTGTGTTTTGAAAATAGTGTGATAAACTATAAGTAGTATAGAGAGGTATAAATAAATATGACACCGAATGGAGCACCGAAAGGTGGGGAAAATCAAAATAACAATAGCGGGGATTTTTATGCTGATTTCAGTGGACTTTATCCAGGTTGGCAAGATTGGGCAACCGTGACAGAACAAGATTGGGCGAAGCCCGCTGATAGCCAGGAAGGTGGGGAGACCGGAGAGCCGGAATCGGAACCGCAACCGCAACCGGGATCTGAGGGGTTGCAGGATTGGCGAGAATGGATGGAGAATGAGACTCCGGAAGGCATTTGGGGGACTTATGTTGAGATGGCAAACGCGGACGGACATGAAAATGTGGGCGAAATGCCAGATTTGACGGAGCTAAATGAGGCGGGGCAAAAGTTTTTTGATGAGATATTTCATGATCTAGAAACGCCGTTGTCGGAAGAGGCGAAGCAGGCAAGAATTGAGATGGCGACCAAGGCGGCGCTGAGTCGGATTGGGGCGCAGGAGATTTTGGATGCGGAGAGGTCACAGAGAACTGGAGTACCGGTGCTGAGGACGAGGGCGGATGACTTGATGCGCAATGCGGTGCAAGAGACGCGGTCGATTTTGGATTCGATGTACAATCGTAATGGTTATTTGCGGGCGGAGATGGAGGATGTGAAGTTGGGGGAGGATGAAGAAATTGCTTGGAAGATGGCGAGTGAGCCGCAGAAATCAGGAAATATTAGATCTTGGATTCTGATGAACGACTATCCGAGGCGGAAGGGAGAGACGCCGGATGATTATGAGGCACGGCTGAAGAATTATGCGCGACCGAGTGTGAATATGGATCGACAGAAGGAGGCGGATGAGAAGTTTGAGCAGGAGCATCCGGAGCTGTTGCAGGAAAAATGGGTGATTGACTGGTCGGACGAGCGCAGGAATAGAAAGCCGAAGGCGGAGAAGCCGGAAAAGGTGAAGAGTCCGATTGGGGCAGCGGAGCGAGCAGACAAAGAACAGAGTATTTGGGGGAAAATCAGGGAACGTTTTGGATTCAAGAAGTTGATTGATAAAGTGATGGGCGCGTTTGAGAAAAAGGCACAGAAGGTGGACCCGGAAGTGGGAGGCCAGGATGATATGCAGGGAGAAGGGGTAGGCTTAGTTTCTGATTTCGTGGTGAGGGGGTTGGAGGCGGCACAGCGTAAAGATGCAGAACTGGAGGCACGCAAAAATACACCAGTGGATTCAGTAAAGTTGGATGAGATGTTGGCAGCGAGGGGGGTAACACTTGAGGATGAAGAGCAAGGAGCTGAAGGGCAGGGTGAGCTGCAACAACTTGATGTGCCGGTTTGGAGTTTAGGAGTGGAGGCTCCAGATTTGCCGCAGAAGCGGTCGGCGGATGCGGGGGTATGGGATGATGACAAAAAGAAGGAATCTGGTGGAGTAGCGGAGAGCGAAACGAAAGTGGAGCGGCGCGATGTAAGTCAGGAGCTTTTGGACACAAGGAAGAGAATTAAGAGAGTCGAGGCCTATCAGAAAGAGATTTTGAAGCGATATGAGGCGACGGAGGATGAGGATAAGCAAGAAAAGTTTGCTCAAGCTTTGGACGAGGCAGAGGAAATGTTGCTAGAACTTAGGACTCAAGAAGCGGAGTTGGAGCAAGAACGAGAAGATCAGGCGGCGCGTGAGGCTTTCTTGAATGGAAATGATGAACGAGGACGGACGGCATTTGCTTTGGAGCATTTGCGATCGCAAAATATCTTCGAGGGACCATATAACGCTGAAGGTTATGAAGTGTTGCAGGCTTTAAAGACTAATTTGGAGCAGAAGGTGATTGACACTGCGCGGCAGGCGAAACACGCGCAGATGATGCTTGAGGATTATGCTACGGTAACTAGGGTACCTGACATCGACTTTAATCCTGAGTCGTATCGAGAACTAGTAGATTATGCTCCGCTGGAAATTGCCAATGATAAAGAAACGTTAGGATGGATTCGCTCGGGCATGAGAGAAATGCGGAGAATAATCTCTCAAGGAACGGGAACGATGGAGGGGGAGAGCGCTTAGGATTGACATTTTAAAATGCTTATGGTAATTTATAAGAAAGTCATGTAGAAAGGTAAACATATGCCAAAAGAAAAAGTTTTGTCAGAATTTGTAGAAAGAATGATTACGGATAAGGGTGGGGAGATGACGGTCGAGCAGCGGACGCAGCTGGCTGGGAGTTTGAGTGAGAAACTGCAGGAGCAGATAGAACAGGCGATGCTGAGGATGCTGTCGGACGAGCAGCTGGTGGAGCTCGAGCAGATGCTGGATGCAGGTGTGTCGGATGATGATTTGGAGAGGTTCTTCGATGAGGCGGGAGTGGATTTCTCGCGAGCGGCAGCACAGGCGATGACTGAATTCCGTAAAGCCTACATGGAAGTGGAGGCTTAGATAATGGCAGGAGAAAAAGTTGGCGGTAAAGGTGAGAGTGAATTAACACCTGAACAGCTACAAGAAACAGGAGCGAAAACGATTGAAGCGGCGAATTCGCTGGAAGAATATGAACGTCAGCTGCGCGAACAAGATTTGAACGAACATCAGATTGAAGCTATGATGGAGCGTTACAAAGAGGCACACACAAAGCAGCCGGAAAAGCGTGAGTGGCGAAATGTGGTTGAGTATGAGCAGCGTTTGCGCAGCGAAGTGGATCGGAATGGAAATCCGGCTTTTTCTGAGGAAACGATTGAAAATTTGAAGGAAAGATTCCTGGCAGGTGAGGATCCGAGAATACCTGGAGCGGAAGAGAGACGTGCAGCAATTGAGCAAGCGCGTTTGGAGGAACAAGAACAGCGTAAAGCTCGGGCAGAGATTTTGTTGGCGGGCCGTACGCCAGAAGAATATTTTGCGGCGATGCAGCGAGATATAGATAAATTGAAACAAGAGATCGCGGCGATGGGAAATGTAAGGTATGGTGATCCAGAATCGCAGGCGGCACACGAACGACGCATGGCGGAGGCACAGCAGGACTTGCAGTCAATGCAGGAGAAAGTTGATCTGGTGGCCGAGGTGAGCGGTCAGGAGACGCCGGAGGAATTTTCGCCGGTGGGTGGGGGATTGGATGAGAATATGCCGATGGGGGGGATGGCTAGCGAAGTGGGGGAGACGCCAAGGACAGAAAGTTTAGAGAATGAACTCAAACCAGAAAAGGGGTATTGGGAAAAAATTGCGGCGTATGCCGAGGAACGAACTCCGGGTAGCATGATGTCGGAGGAGGAAAAAACTGAACAGGCTGTAGAGAGCGAGGAGCGTAAAGGGCTGCTTGCGCGCGTGAAGGATAAACTGCGCGGTCGGAAAGGTTTCCGGCGGGCGATGGTGCGAGCTCTGGCGGGGATGGCCGCGGTTCTGTCGTTGTCCGGTATTATGGCGCAGGTGGCGGATGCAGCTAATGTAGAGAAGATAAAAGGCAGGAACCCGAGGGTCGAATATGATGCAGGAGAAGTGGGTGACCAAATTAGCTTGACGGAAGCAGAGCAGGGTTTGATGGATCAGATTAATCAAAGTGAAGTTGAAGAAGATACTAGTGATGGAATAGAGCTGGGAAGCTTTGAGGAACTGAGAGCGAGAGGCCAGAAGTATTACGAAGACATAAACTTTATGGCGATGGAGGGCAGCTATATAGGTGATAATGGTCTGCGCGTGAATTTGGCGGAGGCGGTTTTGCCGGTAAATCCGGATGTGGATCCGAATTCTCCGGAGGCAAAGAATTTCAAGAAGAGTAAGGGGAATTATGGCTACAGTCGGGAAGCTCTATATGATATCCAGGATGAGGATGAGCGGAAGCGGGTCGTAATTGATGATATGAAGTTGGCCTTGGCAAAAGACCCGTTGTACTTGGCGACGAAGCTGGCGACAAGTCCGCAGATCTTGCAGGCTTGTGGGGTAGATGAGAGTATTGTAAATGATGAGAACAAAATTCGAGCGAGTCTGAATTTATATGAGACATTGTGTGGCGAGGACGGAGCGGCTTTGCAAGAGGCTTTGCTGGGTGCGGTGATTGAGGCGCTAGAAGATAGTCAGACGGAATTCGATTTCTATTTAGAGTATGGGCGGGAGGGAACTTCATATATTCAAATGATCGATCGTAATGGTAGGATGGACGATTATCGTAATATTCGGCCAGCGATGGATGTTAAGCAGCGTGATGGTGCAAAACAGTTGATGGTGACTTTTCATTTTGCAGATGGCAGCTTGAGTCAGCATGATACAAACTTAGGATGTGGCTACCAAGTAAATGTGGTACCAGAGACTGGTGAAGTTAAAGTGACGGTGGTGAATGAGGCTGGGGAGGAGACAACGCCGTTTGTACAGCCACAGGAAGTTGTGAAAAAGACGACGCCGGAGGATCCTGAAGAACCGGAGGATCCAGAGGAACCGGAAGACCCAGAGGAGCCAGATGATCCAGAAGATCCGGAAGACCCCGAAGAGCCGGAGGATCCTGAAGAGCCGGAGGATCCAGAGGAACCGGAAGACCCAGAGGAGCCAGATGATCCAGAAGAGCCGGAAGACCCCGAAGAGCCGGAAGAGCCGGAAGAACCGGAAAAGCCGGAAGAAACGCCTAAGGAGAAGGACCCGGAAAACGAAAAGAAGGTTGTGGATGATGGAGGGCAGACTAATCCGAACACGCAAACGCCTAATATTGATGAAAATACTACTCCAGGAGAGATTGTGACTCCAGGAAATGAAAATGAGGAAAATCAAATTCCGACTGATGAAATTGAGGGTGATATGACAGGTACATATGATGTGACGGAAGAGCCGAACATTGAAGAAAATAATGAGGAAAATGTAGCTGAGCAGGGTATACCGGATGAGACGGCGGGGGCCGATGAACAGGCGGAGGCGCAGGAAGCACAAGAAGCAGCTAACGAGAGCGAAGAATTTGGCAGTATGTCGGATGATGAGCTATTAGATTACATTAACAGTTTGTAGAATAAAGTGAAAGCGGAGAAAATATGAGAAAAATAAAAAGTTATTTGGTCGTAGCGGTTTTGACTATGACTGGCTTGCCGTTGGCTTTGGGGAATAGTGCTTCGGCTTGGGGTCCCGTGAGGGAAACTTACACCAACAAGCACCCAGCGGATCATGCGACATTTAATTCGATCACAGATAATGCTGCGGTTGGCGACGAAAGGGACTTTGTAAGAATCGAAGAGAAGAGCTCTGGTCGACCATATGCTAGCGAACTGATTCTCGAACCAGGTAAACAGTATGAAGTGTATATCTATTATCATAACGATGCGTCCGAAACTTATAATGACGAGGATCATAACTTGGCAGGAGTGGCAAGAGATGTGAGACTGTCGAGTTCTTTTCCTGCATCATTGAAGAAGCATGAACGTGCTGCAGTGACTGGTAAAATCACGTCGAGTAACGCAGTGCCTTCAGCAGTTTGGGATGAAGCTTATGTGACAGCGAAGGAAGCGATAACGTTACACTATGTGATAGGATCGGCTAAGATTTACAATCAGTGGGGTGTGAATGGATCAGTGCTTTCGACGAATTTGTTTTCGAATCAGGGCACATTTCTGGGGTTAAACGCACTGAACGGTGTAATTTTAGGTTGTGATAAGTATTCAGGTCAGGTGGTATATACAATTCAGACCAAAGCGGTCGAGCCGGATAAACCGGAACCGGAAGAGCCCAAGCCAGAAGAACCGGTGGATCCGGTAGAACCAGATCCAGATGAGCCGGAACCCGAAGCTCCGACGAATCCAGTAACACCGACTGAGCCTGAGGAAGTACCGAAAGAATTACCGAGTACGGGTCCGGCGGAGATCATGCTAGCAGTGGTCGTGGTGTTGGCGATCGTAGCTGGCGGAGTGTATTGGTGGAAGACACATAAGGCGGTGAAGAAAGCTACCAAGCGCGCTAAAGGTAAAAAGTAGGGAAAACTATTGACTTTTGCACTAAAGTGTGCTATAATGGAAGGATAGGGGTATTTCGAGAGGAGATACCCTTGTCTTTTGGCGAGAAGTGTGCTAAAATGGCGAAAGATATTAATTATTAAGGAATAATGATGAAGAAAGCAGTTGTACTCATCGGCGGGAAGCAATATCTGGTCGAAGAGAAAGAGACCCTACGGGTGGACCTCCTCCCGGCAGGAACGAAAGAGCTCGAAACTGGTGCTTTGCTCGTGATTGATGGCGACGACGTAAGAGTTGGTATGCCGGAGGTTGCTGGGGTGAAAGTTTCGGCGAAAGTAGTAGAAGAAAAAGTCGCAGGCGAGAAGTTGCGCGTGATTCGTTACAAGTCAAAGAAACGTGTACACAAAGAAATTGGCCATCGACAGAAATACTCGATGATCGAAATCGTGAAGATTGGTTAATTTGTGTTTGGGGGGATGAGATCGTCCTGATGTGTTGAGCGTCGGGGCGATTTTTGAGGCAAAGTGACGGCTGGGTGACAAAAAAACTGATTGAGTGGTGTGGTGCGAAGAGGGTGTGATATACTGAAGAAAGATGGTGAATCAGAAAGTAAAAAATAGCGAGCTCGGGCTGTCGCGCGTGCAGGTGGAAAATCGGCGACAAGCGGGGCTGGATAACCGCGAAGTCGAAGCGTCGTCGAAGACGGTGAAGCAGATTATCGTGTCAAACGTCTTTACGTATTTTAATTTGATATTTACGATAATTGCGGTGTTGCTGATTTTGGTGAAATCGTATCGGGATTTGACATTTTTGCCGATTATCTTGGCAAATACATTGATTGGGATAGTGCAGGAACTCAGGGCGAAACAGGTTTTGGATAATTTGAAAGTGATGAATATGCCGCGAGTATTGACACTGCGGGACGGAAATGAACAGGAAATTCCGGTGCATGAGCTAGTGAAGGATGATGTGGTGATTCTGCGGGCGGGGAACCAGGTGCCGGCGGATGCACGGATAGTTCAGGGGGAAGTGATGGTGAATGAATCGCTGCTGACTGGTGAGCCGGATGAGATTAAGAAGCGGGTGGATGGGGAACTGATGTCGGGGAGTTTTGTGGTGTCGGGGGAGTGTTATGCGAGATTGGTGAAAGTGGGGAAAGAATCATATGCTTCGAAATTGACGCTTGAGGCGCGGGCGATGAAGACTGGTGAACAATCGGAGATTATTCGGTCACTAAACAAAATTGTGAAGCTGGCGGGGGTGGCGATTATTCCAATTGGGATTATTTTGTTTTGTCAACAATATTTCGGTGAGGCGCAGGGATTGCAGGCGAGTGTGCAGGCGATGGTGGCGGCAGTGATTGGGATGATCCCGGAAGGGTTGTTTTTGCTGGCGAGTGTGACTTTGGTGATTAGTGCGATGAAACTGGCGCAGGGTAAGGTGCTGCTTCATGATATGAAATCGATTGAAACTTTGGCACGGGTGGATACGCTGTGTGTGGATAAAACGGGGACAATTACGGAAGAAAAGATGAGACTAGTGGAGGTTGTGGGGCTTGATGAGAAACATAGCGAACAACAAGACATTCGAGGAGTTTTGGGGAAGTTCGTGCAGGCACAGATGGCGGATAATGCTACAATGGTGGCGTTGAAGGAAGGATTAGAGGAAGAATTTGCAGGGACGACGAAGCTAAAGGACCGGGGCAAGGCTGAGGAAACTGGTAAAGTAGTAAAAGTGGTGGGGTTTTCTTCGCGATATAAGTATAGCGGGGTAGAGTTTGAGCGGGAGATAATTGTGTTGGGGGCGCCGGAGTTTGTGCTCGGGGATGACTACGAGAAATATGAAAGTAAGATTGAAGAATATAGTGAGAAAGGTTATCGAGTATTGGTATTTGGTAAATATCATGGGAAACTCGACGGGAAGAAATTGACAGCGAGAGTGAAGCCATATGGGTTGGTGTTGATGGCGAACGCGGTGCGGGAAAGTGCGGCGGAAACGTTTCGGTATTTTTATGAGCAAGGAGTTGACATTAAGGTAATATCAGGCGATAATCCGGTGACTGTAGCAAGGGTGGCGGAAATTGCGGGAATTAGGAAGGCGGAAAAATATGTGGATTGCACGAAATTGAAGGGGAAGAAGGCACTACGTGCAGCGGTGGAGGAGTATACGATTTTTGGGCGGGTGACGCCGGAACAAAAGCGTAAGCTAGTACAGGCGTTGAAGGAACAAGGGAGGACAGTAGCGATGACGGGGGATGGTGTGAATGATGTGTTGGCGCTTAAAGATGCGGATTGTTCGATTGCGATGGCGTCTGGAAGTGAAGCGGCGGTGCAGGCGGCGCAAGTGGTACTGTTGGACTCGGATTTTGCGAAGATGCCAGAAATCGTGAGAGAAGGGCGAAGGGTAGTGAATAATTTGGAGCGGTCAGGGAGCCTGTTCTTAGTGAAAAATATTTTTTCGTTTCTGGCGGCGATGTTGATTATTGTCTTTGGAATGACATACCCGGTGGCGCCCTCGCAAGTGTCGCTAATTAGTATGTTTACGATTGGGATGCCGGCGTTTTTGCTTTCTCAAATTCCGAATACAGATTTGATTAAAGGGAAGTTTATCAACAATATTATTGTGCGGGCGTTGCCGGGTGGGGTGACGGATGTGATTTTGGTGGTGGTGATGGTGGCGGTGGGGGGCTGGATGGGAGTGGATACGAAAGAGATTGCGACAGTGGCGACGATTTTGCTGGCGGTAGTAGGGATGTTGGTACTGTATGATATTAGTCAGCCGATGACTGCGCTTAAGCGAGTGATTTGGTGGCTGTCGGCGATAGGGTTAGTATTGAGTGTGATATTCTTGAAGCCGTTGTTCGCGATTAGGGCGGATTTGAGTATGAATGCGATTTGGTTGCTCATAGGGTTTGGGCTGCTGGCGCGGCCGATGCTCTCTGGAGTGAAATGGATAGTGAATTATTTCGTGAAAACAAAAATGCGGCCGGTGACTGGGGTGTATGGTGAGTTTTAGGAAAATGGGGAAGTGGTGGCAGAAGCTGAAAAAGTCGGTGGGGTTTTGGCTTATAATGGTGATCATAATCCAGACGGTAGTTTATGCGCTAGCTGGGGTGAATAAAAGTTATATTCATATGGATGAAGCTTATTCGCTTGGGTTAGCACAATATCATCGTATCAACATTCAGGATGAGGGGGATTTTTATAATCATTGGCATGATGCGGAGTATTATGAAGATTATTTGGCGGTGCAGGATAAGGATAGATGGAATTTCGTGCCGGTATATGAAAATCAGAAAAACGACGTGCACCCGCCGCTCTTTTATGCGTTCTTAAGAGGGGCGATGGAAATGGTGCCGGGGAGATTTTCGAAGTGGCCAGGGATAATTCTGAATATAATTTTTGCGGCGATGAATACGGTGCTGATGTATTTGGTGGTGGCGGAATTGGTGCGGAGTAAAAAGCAAAAACAAGCGCTGTCGTCGGAGAAAAAATGGCGGCAGGATGTGAAGATAATGATATTGGTGGGAGCGCTGGCATTGACGGCGGCGGCGATTAGTGCGGTGGTATATATCCGGATGTATATGATGCTGACGATGATGGTAACTTTGACGTTGTGGCTGCATCTAAAAATGTATCAAGAAGGGCAAAAGCGGTGGCTGCTCGGCGCGATTGGCGTGGTGGCGTTTCTAGGGGTGCTGACGCAATATTATTATGTGTTCTTTTTGGCGCCGCTATATGTGGTGATGGCAGTAAAATATGTGCGAGAGAGGCGCGGGAAAGAGTTGGCGAAGTATACGGTGACTTTGGGGATTGCTGGAGTGGCGACGCTGCTGGTCTGGCCGCATTTGGTTAATCATATGCTTTTCGGGTATCGAGGTCAAGGCGTGCTCCAGAACTTGATGGATTGGCCAAAGCTTGGCGGGCAGATCTGGCGCTATATTTTAGTGCTGGATTATTATGAATTTCATCGAGCGTTAGGGTTGATAGTAGTGATAGCGGTGGCGATGTTGGCATATCGATGGCGGAAAAATGAACAATTTGGCAAGCTTGAGAAGTGGAACTTGGTAGTTTGGCCGACGGTGGGGTATTTCTTGATAGTGGCGGCAGTTTCGCCGTTTATTGAGCTGAGATATATTATGCCAGTATGTGGTTTGATAGGGATGATGGTAATCGTGGGGATGTGGAAGCCGGTTTCGGAGGAGGTGAATTTGAAAAATGCAGATGCAGTGGTGGGGGTAGGGGTAATGGTGATACTGATTTTGCTTCCGGTGCAACTCATGAGTGGGGTAATGAAGATTGAACTGCTCTATGTAGATAGGAGGCCAGTGATGGAGGCGGTGAGCGGGCGTCCGGAGGTGCCGATTTTGTATTTTTTGACGACGGAAAATAATCGATTTTTGGATAATATTTTGCCGTTTGCTGTAGCGGAGCAGTCATATTTAGCTTTGGATGTGCAGGTGACGGATACGAAAGTGAAGGAGATCTTGGCGGGGAAAAATTTGTCTGATGGTTTGTATCTTTGGGTAGGGGATCGATATGACCAGGAAGAGGTTTTGACGACGGTGGAGGAGGCGACTGGCCTAGAAAAGGCAGAGCTGGTGCAACGTGTGAATACGGCGGATGTGTTCTATTTGACGAAAATAGAAAAGTGAGCGGGGATTTTGGCTAGGCTGCGAAAAACGTGCTATAATGGTAATAGTTATGGCGAAGGTGATTTGTATTACGAATCAGAAGGGCGGCGTAGGCAAGACGACGACGTCGGTGAATTTGTCGTATTTTTTGGCCAAAGATAAGCATCGAGTATTGCTGGTGGACTTGGATCCGCAGGGGAATGCTTCAAGTGGGCTAGGCGTGGATAAGTCGACTTTGACGGCAAGTATGACAGAAGTGATGCTCGGGGCGGCGAAATTTGAGGAAGTGATACAGCCGACGGCGTTTAAGAATTTTGAAATTGCACCGACGACGCCGCAGCTTGCGAATGCTGAAGTGGAGATGGCAGGCATGAAAGGAAAATTTTCGCTACTGAAGAATGTGATTAACGGTGTGGCGGACGAATACGATTACGTGATTATTGATTCTCCGCCGAGTTTGTCGCTTTTGACGGTGAATGGGATGATTGCAGCGGATTATTTGATTTTGCCAGTACAGACGGAGTTTTATGCATTGGAAGGGGTAGCGCAGTTGCTTGAGAGTATGGCGACGGTGAAGAAGGCGATGAATCCGAACTTGAGGCTTTTGGGGGTGCTGGCTACGATGTATGATAGGCGGACAAGTTTAAGCGCCGAGGTGTTGGCTGAAGTGAAGAAATATTTTAAGGATAAAGTGTTTCGGGCGACGATCCCGCGGAATGTGCGGGTGGCAGAAGCGCCAAGTCATGGAGTGCCAGTGGGGGCGTATGATAAGTTTAGTAAAGGGGCAAAGGCGTATAAGGATTTTGCGCGAGAGGTTGAGGAAAGGACGAGTGAGTGATGGGCAAAAAGGCAATGGGACTTGGTCGAGGATTTGAGAGCTTGATCCCGACGAATTTGGTGGAAGAAGAATTTGATCCGACCAGCAATGAGGATAAGAGGGTTAGCGAATTAGTTGAGCTGAAGCTAGAAGATGTAGTGCGCGATGAGGGGCAGCCGAGGAAGAATTTCAGCAAAGAAAGCTTGATGGAGTTGGCGGATTCGATTAAAGAACATGGGGTGTTGCAGCCGATTGTAGTGGTAAAAACCGGCAAAAATTATACGATTGTGGCAGGTGAGCGGCGTTGGCGGGCTTCGCAGCTCGCAGAAAAGACGACGATTCCGGCGATTGTGAGGACGTTGAATGACCAGAATCGATTGGAGCTGGCGATTATCGAGAATGCGCAGCGGGAAGATTTGAATCCGATTGAACTTGCGACGGCATATGCTAAGCTGAAAAATCAGTTTAACTTGAACAATGAAGAAATTGGTAAGCGAGTAGGAAAAAGCGCTGGCAGTGTGGTGAATACGATGCGGTTGTTGAAGTTGCCGGAAGAAGCCAAAAGGGCGATGCAAGAGCATAATTTGATGGAGGGGCCAATGCGTCCGTTGATTTCGGCGGATCCGGAGATGGTGCACGAGATTTTGCCGAAAATGATTGAAGAAGGTTGGTCAGCTCGGCGGGTGGAGCGCTATATTGCAGATCATAAGCCGAAGAGTTCTACTAAGGCAGTAAAAGAGAATTCTTTTGTCAAAGAAGAGGCTAGGCTTTGTAAGAAATACAATGCAGAGGTGCGGGTGCGGGGGCGAAGTGTGACTTTGAGTGCGAAGACGGATGAGGAGTTGAGGGGATTGTTGGAAAAATTGTAGGGTTGGATATATCCCATCATTAGACCTTGATGCCCTCGTGTCTAGTTCCTCTCTTCTTCGATCGGGGTGGCGCTCTCAAAATCGAATCCCTCGCTATGCTCGGGCCGTGATTTTGACCCGCGCTAGCCTGGGACTCGGAGGTCCATGATCTCAGAAGAGAGGAACTAGACACATAACATCAAGCTCTATGATTTAAGTCGAGAAAGTCTAAATAATCATTCTTCGTCCGTAGTGGACATGTTGCTCTGGACACTAGCTCTTTGAGGCTTTTCGGTTCTAATAACTACAACTGGTCTTCGTCGGCGGTGGAATT
>CANBER010000008.1 GCA_947367795.1 uncultured Candidatus Saccharibacteria bacterium | reverse complement strand
AGCAATGTGGCCGGTACTGGTCAAGATGGTAATAATTATAATATAGCCTCACCTCCTCTATCCTTCGTCCGTAGTGGGCATGTTGCTCTGTACTACGGTGCTCTGAGGGCCTTCGGCATCAATGGTTACGGCTGGTCTTCGGCTTCAGGGGCGTTCACCTCTGTTACTTCTGCTGCCGCGTACAACCTCCGCTTCGATGCGTCTGGCGTCGGCCCGTCGTACGGCCCGAACTCTCATTGGCCCGGTTTCCCCATCCGCTGCCTAGCCTATTAGTTTATATATAGTGATGGTCAGTAGATAATATGCATTCACAAGTAGACCTTGATCGGTCTACTTTGTGATATAATTAGTTTAAATTGGAGGTTAAATGGCAAAGCTTTATTTCAGATACGGGGCGATGGGTTGCGGGAAGACGATCGCGCTGCTTCAAGTGGCGCATAATTATGGTGAACGGGGGCAGAAGGTCTGCATTATGAAACCGAAGACTGATACGAAGGCGGGGACAAAACTTTCGTCGAGGATTGGGATTGAGCGGGCGACGGATTATGTTTTCACGCGAGAGGAGAACTTATTCGAACTGGTAAAAGATAAGTTTGCGAATGTGAGCTGTGTTTTGATTGATGAAGCGCAGTTTTTGACGCCGGAGCAGGCTGATCAGCTGAACTTAGTGGTAGTGAAACTTGATATCCCAGTAATTTGTTATGGTTTGAGATTGAATTTTCGACAAGAAGACGGCGGATTTGAAGGGGCGACTCGGTTACTCCAAATCGCCCAAGAAATTGATGAAATTCGGACGATTTGTGATTGCGGACATCGGGCGATGCGGAATACGAGATTTTTGGACGGAAAATTAGTGACGGACGGACCGGATATTTTGATCGATGACGGCAAGACTAAGATTGAATATCGTGCACTTTGCCCGAAATGTTACCTGAAATATTTAGAAGAATCTACTGATCAGCGCGATCTTTGATGATTGGAAACGGTACGGCTTCGCGTCCGCTGACACCCTCGAGGAGCCAGAAATTGCGTTCGCTGTTACCCCAGCCGCAAGCAGGTGGCATACCGTATTCGAGCATTTCGACGAAGTCCATGTCGAGCATTTGGGCTTCGTCGTCACCGGCGTCGCGCATGGCTTGTTGCTCTCTAAATCGGTCGAGCTGGTCTAAGGGATCGTTAAGCTCACTGTAGCCATTACCCATTTCGGTACCAGCAATAATCGGGTGGAAACGCTGTGTGACCAAGGGATTATCTTCGCTGACTTTGGCCAAAGGACTAAGACTCAGAGGCTCTTCAACTAGCCAGTATGGTCCGGCGGAAGTTTTGCGGATGATTTTCCAGAGATAATCAGTCAACCGAGCGTCGCTCACTTTGGGATCGACGGGACTATCGTGGGATTTTAGAATTTCAAGAGCCTTGGCGCGGTCAAGATTAAAGACATCAATACCGAATTTTTCGTGCAAAAGATCGGCATATTTAATGCGAGGCCAGGTGCAGTCTAAATCAATATCGAAACCGCCGACCTGGAATTTCAATGTCCCCCAAGTCTCCTTGGCGACATATTTGATCATGGCCTCGTAAAGATCCATGCCATCTTCGTAATTTTCATAAGCGGCATAACTTTCGAAGGCAATGTGCTCTGGCAGGTGTTCGTCGTCGACGCCCTCGTTGCGAAAGCGAGGTCCGATATCATAAACTTTCTCAAAGCCACCGCCGAGGAGGCGCTTCAGCGGGAGCTCTTGGCTGATCCTGAGATAATAGTCTTCATCTAGGGCGTTCATGTGAGTCACAAAAGGTGTGGCATCGGCACCGCCGGTAGTTTTCTCGAGGACCGGAGTGTTGATTTCAATGAAGCCATGGTCGTTCATGAAATCGCGGGTGGCCTGCCAGAATTTGGAACGGCGCACGAGGCGTTCGCGGACTTCAGGATTAATATTTAGGTCTACGTAGCGGCGACGGTAGCGCTCTTCTTTGTTGGTGAAGCCGTCGTACCCGGGGAGTGGGCGGAGGCTCTTGGTGAGAAGTCGGACCTGATCGGCGAAAACGGAGATTTCGCCGGTGCTTGACTTGTCGACGCGGCCAGTAGCCTCAATAAAATCTCCGGTGTCGAGGAGCTTAAGTTGTTTCAGACCGAGATATCCGGGAATAATCTGGTCGGATTTTTGCATGAAAATTTGGATTTCGCCAAAATAATCGCGGATTTTAATAAAAGCGATTTTACCAAAAGAACGAATGGCGGTGATGCGACCAGCCACACAGACTTCTTGGCCTTGTTTTTCGTCAAAATGATTGAGAATAGTCGAGATCTTGGTGTTGCGATGGGACTTGGCAGGGTAGGGATCGATGCCGAGGGCTCGAATTTCGGCGAGTTTGCGTAGTCTTTCGTCGCGATAATCATCTAAAGTCATAGATATATTATAGCAGATTTTGGCTAAATTTGGTGAAAAAGCCAGTTTTTATTGACTTTTTAACATAAGTATGATATAATGGAGAGATAGGATACTCGTAAACTGGCCTGGAAAGAGATTATTTGATGCTTTTAACGGTGACTTTTTTGCCGTTGAAATCAAAAGTTTCGCTCGATTTGCGGCCCAAAAGCTCTTTGCCGATGGGAGATTCGTGGGAAATTTTGCCTTCTAGAGGATTGGCCTCGACCGGGCCGACCATGGTGTAGGTGAATTCCTTGCCGCCCATATCGATGACGACAGTGGAGCCGATGGCGATAGTGTCTTTTTTGGGGGCTTTGATAATTTTGGCGTTTTTGATGATGTCCTCGAGCTCGATGATGCGGTTTTCGACGTCCTTTTGTTCGGCGCGAGCATCGGTGTATTCTTGATTTTCGGAGAGATCTCCAAAGGCACGAGCGGTAGCAATACGCTCGGCAATAGCTGGGCGCTGAGCGATCAGCTCAGCTAATTCTTTTTCTAATTCGGCATAGCCTGCCGCGGTGAGATTAACTGTCTTTTTCATAACTATTAAGAGTCTATCATTGATTCCAGGAAATGTAAACCCTCAGCGAGCGGTAAAATTTTGGTCTCGCCGGTCGCGCGGGTGGTCAACTCGCAGGAATCGGCGGCGAGCGTTTTGTCGCTTACTACTAGGCGATAAGGTAGACCAATGAGTTCAGAATCGGCGAACTTTTCGCCCGGGCGGAGATCGCGGTCATCGAAGAAAATGGAGTCTGCGCGGCCTTGATACCAAGCTTCAGCTTGTTGCATACCCCTTTCGCCGATGCCGATGAGGTAGACTTTGAAAGGTGCGATGCTTTCGGGCCAGACGAGGCCTTTTTCATCAGCGAATTTTTCAGCAATCACACCCATGATACGGGAGACGCCGATTCCGTAACAGCCCATGAGCACTGGATGACGCTTACCATCGTGATCAGTAAAGCTGAGGTCGAGCGGGGCGGAATATTTGGTCTTGAGCGTAAAAATATTACCCACTTCGGCGGCTTTGGCGGATTCGAGCTCGTCGCGCTGGACGCCGAGCTCTGTCAGAACTTCGTCATTCAGAACTTCCTCGTTCAAAACCACAGAACGGTCTGCATTGTAATAGATTGTGTCCTCGCCGACGTCGGTCAGAGTCTGGAATTCATGACTATACTTAGAGAAGACTCCGCCACTGGCGAAAGTTTGATAAGTATCCTCGCCGATACCGAGGCGAGTGTAAATCCGGGCGTAAGCTTGTTCGACAGCATGGTAGAAGGTCTCATGTTCTTCGTCACTGGCAGAAAAACTATAGAGGTCTTTCATGATGAACTCGCGGGTACGCATGATGCCGGACTTGGCGCGGAGCTCGTTGCGGAATTTGGTTTGGAATTGGTAGGTGTAGACTGGGAGATCTTTATAACTTTTGATGTAGGACTTGAGTAGATTAGTTATCGGTTCTTCGTGAGTGGGGGCAAGCCCTAATTCCCCACCGGCAGCGAGCTGAGTGCGGAACCAAATGTCCATTTTCTCGATATCCCAGCGATCGGTTTTGATCCAGGGGTCGGGATTTTGGAGAGTGGACATCAGGACTTCTTCACAACCGATAGCGTTTAGTTCTTCACGAATGATGGATTTGATGCGCTCGAGGACTCGGAGACCTAGGGGCAGATAGTCGTAAACACCAGCAAGTTCTTTGTGGGCGTATCCGGCACGGATAAGAAACTGAGCACCACGGGCGGTTTCGTCTTTGGGCGCAGAGCGGAGAGTTTTGATGAAAGTTTTACTAAAACGCATAATATTTATATTATACCATGCATTGGCCGGTTATCTTAATAAAATCCGGCGATGTATAAAAGATAGAATGCAATGCCGTTTGAGAGCATGTGGAGTAATACTCCGCTCCAAATGGTGCCGGTAATTTCGCGTAAGCTGCAGAGTACGACACTGAGCATGAAGACGCTGACACCGACATTCCATTGTCCGTGGAGGAGGGCAAAAGTGAGCGAAGTGAGGATGATTGCGACCCAGCATTTGGTGCGGCTACGGAGTTTGCCGTAAAGCCAGCCGCGCATGATTAGCTCTTCGGCGAGTGGTGCGATTACTACGAGCGAGATAATGGCAATGATCTTTTCGGGTCCGGAGAGATAGCCGGCGGTGAATCCGACATCCTGAGTCTCATCCGCATTAAACCACGGGAAAAATCGCATCAGCTGGGTGAGAAAATTAGCTAACATAATGTAAACGATGTAACCAATCGGTGCGAGTCCGATATCAACGAAAGTGGGCCAGCGATCAATGCCAAGCTCTGTGGGAGTGGTGGAAAGTTTTTTGCTGAGACGGGGCGGTACGAAGATGATGAGTGCGATAGCGAGAGAGTAACTTAGGAGATAATAGAGGCCGGTCCAGAGCGGCTGGATAAACTTCTCACCTAGAAGCCAAAACATAGGCGCTCCCACAACGGACTGGCTAATAATCATTGACAGCACAACCCAAGCAATGAGGAAGATCGCATAGTATACTTTAGGCCGGGTGGGAGATGACTTGGGCTTCGCGGGTTGAACTTTAGCTGGCGGTTGCGCTTTTGGAGACGGTTTCGGCTTGGCTGATGTCTGGGATTTTGTCATTAGAATAACCTTATGATATCAAGGATTGAAATCAAAGCAATGAGGATGAGCAGGACCATGAAAGCACGGGAAACGATTTTTTCTTCGGTGGCTTTGCTGAGCGGTTTTTTGCGGAGCTTGTAAATGGCTATAAGGAGCCAACGTCCGCCATCGAGAGCAGGAATGGGTAGGACATTCATACAGGCGAGGGAGACAGAAATCAAGGCGGCGAGAAAGGCGAGGTTGGACACTCCACTGCTAGCAAAGGCTGGGAAAATGGTACCGATGATACCGATGGGCCCGGAAACTGAATCTCCCGCGGCGGAAATGGCGCTTTGGCCGGCTTCGCGGACAACACTGTCGGTGCTGAACTGGCTAACT
Organism: uncultured Candidatus Saccharibacteria bacterium; assembly: GCA_947367795.1. Lineage (GTDB taxonomy): Bacteria > Patescibacteriota > Saccharimonadia > Saccharimonadales > Saccharimonadaceae > Nanosyncoccus. Next base: position 33,192 of record CANBER010000008.1, on the reverse strand, counting down.
ATGCCCGAAACAAGGTTCCAAATCATGACTCCAAGACCGCGGAAAGTCTCGCCGGTGAGTTGCAAGGTGGTCATGAACCCGACAATTGGTGCGGACCAAGTCGAACGAATAAAGGTTTGCCCAAATGACATCGATACACCGAGGAGATAATTCGCATCGCTTGAGTTGAGCTTGACGGTAAGGTCCTGAGTCTCGTTGTCGCGTTTGATTTGGTATTTGACTTCTTGGCCGGCGTGATCTTGGCCATAAGCCGTGACATCGGTAGGATACATGATTTTGGTATCACCGACCGCAAGAATCTGATCGCCGGTTTGGAATCCCGCCTGCTCGGCAGGAGAGTTCGCCATAACTTCGCGGACAGTGACGCCTTCGCCGCTGATATTGGCATCATTAGACAAATAAAACTGGTTGTTTAAGAACTGGGGCATGCCGGTGAAGGCGAGAATGGTCAAAAGGACGAAAGCCACCAGCCAGTTCATCAGGACGCCGCCGAAGAGGATTTTGGTCTTGGACCAGAAATTGGCGGCGCCAAAGGTGCCCTTGCGGGTGTCGGCGGCAGATTCGCCATCCATACTACAAAAACCGCCAATCGGGAGCCAGTTGAGACTAAGAATGGTAGAATCCTGTTTTTGGTCCCAGTCAGATTTGGGAAGTTTATGCCACTTGCCGCCCTTTTTGATCCAGGCTTTTGCTCGGGGCGGGAAGCCAATGCCAAATTCCAGGACTTTGACGCCATTGCGTCGGGCCATGATGAAATGCCCAAATTCGTGAGCAACCACGAGCAGCATTAAAATGACGATACCAATAATAATTCCCAAAACAATATTCATAATCACATTATACTACACCCAGAAAACGATTTCTCTATTGACTTTTTGGGAAATGTGTGCTATAATGGAGGGATAGGGTGTTATCTTGTATATTGGGGTGAATTTGTGGGATTATTTGCCGAAACGGCGTCCACGGGCGTGAAATTCGTTAATTGAAGCGGAGACATCATCAGCGTCAATATCGGGGAAGTTTTTTTCGAGGAAGAGGAATTCGGAATATGCAGCGCGCCAGAGCTGAAAACCGGAGATACGTTGTTCGCCGGAGGTACGGACGATGAGATCAAGATCGGGGACTTCGGGATGATAGAGGTGACTACGCACGATTTCTGGAGTGATTGGACCTTCTAGTCCTTGATCGAGAATTTTGGTCATAGCGTCAGCGATTTCCCAATGTCCGCCGTAATTAAAACAAATGCAGACCGTGAGGCCAGTGTTATCCATGGTCTCAGATTCGGCATGGAGCATTTTGGCCCAAAGCTTGGGGTCGACTGGCTCGGGACGGCCCATCAAGAGGATACGGATGTTTTCTTGTTTGAGTTTTTTGGTGAGCTTGTTGATTTGTTTGGAGACAAGATCCATGAGATAGTTGACCTCTTCGGGGGACCGGTCCCAGTTTTCGGTACTAAAGAGGAAAAAAGAAACAAATTTGACTTCGGTGGATTTGAGGGCGTCGATGATGACTTCGACACGATCGAAGCCGCGACGGTGACCTTCGAGGGTCGGTAGACCGTGACTTCTAGCCCAACGACGATTGCCGTCGGCGATGAAACCAACGTGGCGCAAGATATTGTCGGTAGTCATGTTTAGAGCGCCATGATTTCGGCGGATTTAGTTTTGAAGGCGGCGTCGACCTTCTCGGTGAAGGATTTGGTGAGATCATCAATGGATTTTTCGGCGCGTTTTTTGACGTCTTCGGGGAGTTCAGCGTTTTTGAGCTCTTTTCTGGCATCTTCGCGGACATTACGGATGGCGATTTTGGCGTCTTCGACCTTACTTGAGGTGGTTTTGACGATTTCTTTGCGGCGCTCTTCGGTAAGCGGCGGTACGGGGACGCGTACAACATGCCCATCGTCGGCTGGGTTCAAACCGAGCGTACTATCGTCGCGGATGGCAGCGGTGATTTTCTGGATATTAGCGGGGTCATATGGCGTAACTACTAGCAGTGTAGCGCCAGAAGCGGTAATATTGGCAACTTGATCAAGTGGCATATATTCGCCGTAGGCTTCGACTTTGACTCCGGCCAGCATGTCAGGATGGGCACGCCCGGTGCGGACTTTTTTGAGCTCATCTTGGAAACGGCTGAGCGCGGCGGTCATGGCTTTTTGATATTCGCTGTCATCAAACATAATAATTCCTTAATTAAAGATTAAAAAGACAGGAGTAGGAATGGCCTACTCCTGCAAATGTTAGTCGGTGACGCCGAGCTCGAGACGCTTAAATTGACGGATGGTGATGTTTTCGCCAGTCTTGGCGATGGCTTCTTTGATGAAACCGGCCACCGTCAGAGAGTCATCGAGAATGTAAGGCTGCTCCATGAGGACCTTGTCGGAGAAGGCTTTTTTGAGCTGGCCTTCGATGATTTGGTCTTTCATGTTTTCGGGGCCTTTGAATTTGTCTTCGAACTCCTTTTTCTTGGCTTTGAGTTCGGAGGCTGGGACGTCTTCAAAAGTGACATATTTTGGATCCATGGAAGCGACCTGCATGGCGATTTTGTGAGCCAGTTCCTTGAATTCGTCGGTTTTGGCGACGAAGCTAGTCTCACAGTTGACCTCGACGATCGCACCGAGGCGGCCGTCGTGGACGTAACTTTCAATAATTCCCTCGCGGGTCTCGCGGTCACCACGTTTCTCGGCTTTGGTCATGCCTTTTTTGCGCATGGCTTCGAGAGCTTTGTCAAAATCGCCTTTGGCTTCGACCAGAGCTTGCTTGGCGTCAGTGAGGCCGACTCCGGAAAGCTCTTTGAGTTTTTTGATGAGTTCAATCGAAATCGCTTTGACTTCGTTTGCTTTGGCTTTGAGTTCTTCGCTCATGTGACCTCCTTTAGGCTTCTTTTTTAGTTTCGCCGGCTTTGATTGCGGCAACGAAATAATCCAAAATGAGTTGGACGGATTTGATAGCGTCGTCGTTGGCGGGGATGCAGTAATCAATCGGGGTAGGATCAACATTGGTGTCAGCAATAGCGAAAACGGGGATCTTCAAGGCATTGGCCTCTTTGATGGCGTTTTTGTCTTGCATCGCATCGGTGACAATGATGGCGGCGGGCTGTTCAGTCATGGATTTGATACCACCGTAGCGCTCGTTCAAAAGATCGATTTCTTCTTGGTAGCGCTGAACCTCAAGCTTGGAATAGCGGGCTTCGAGTTCACCGGAAGCCATACGACGCTCGAGGTTGTGGAGCTTCTTGATTTGACGATTGACGGTCTCGACATTGGTCAAGGTGCCACCGACCCAGCGAACTGTGACGTAAGGCATATCGACGCTCTCGGCGGCAGCTTTGGTGATATCCTTGAGTTGTTTTTTGGTGCCGACAAAGAGGATCTTTTTGCCGCTAGCGGCGAGCTTGGTGATCTCGGGTAGGGCTTTTTCGAGAGCTTCGACGGTCTTTTCTAGATTAATAATGTGGCCGCCCTGACGCTTGCTGTGAATATAGGGCGCCATCTTGGGGTGCCAGCGGCTGGTCTTGTGACCAAAGTGCGCTCCTGCCTCGAGGAGGGCTTTGATATCGATGTTTTTGGGATCGACGGACATAGATTTCCTTTCACTTCGTCGTGGGTGCAGGCTCTAGACCCCACCTCTTGAAACCAGGAAACCTCCCACGACTGATTCGTTTAATGTTGTATGTAGTCATTATATCACAGGTACGACAAAAAGGCAAGGATTTTCGGCCTTGCCTGAATGTTCGGAAAACTATTTGGAAGATTTTTCGGCCTTTTTGGCGGCTTCCTTCTCGGCTTTTTTGACTTTGTTGCCGAGAGTGGCACGTAGGGCTTCAGCCCGCTTGGCGCGAGATTTGAAGCGGTCGACGCGACCTTCGGTATCGATGATCTTTTCTTCGCCGGTGAAGAAGGGATGTGAAGCGGAAGAAATTTGAACTTTGATCAGCGGGTACTGATTGCCATCCTCCCAGGTGATGGTCTCTTCGCTCTGAGCAGTCGAACGGGTGAGAAAAGCGAACTTCGCGGCCTCGTCCTGGAAGACTACGTAGCGATAATCTTCGGGTTGTGTAACTTTTTTACTCATAATTAGGTAGATTATATCAAAGTTTTTTGGATATGTAAAGAGAGATTTTGGCGAGAGAAGAAAATGTGGGGCCCGAAGGCCCCAAAGTGGTAAGTTGCAGGCCCACTTCGTGGGCCTTTAGACTATTAATAGTCTTTTGTCAGGTTTCCCAGGGTTTGCGACATTTGCAATGATTGGCGTCGTATGCGTTGTCATAAAGCTTGCCGCAACTGGTGCATTTGCACTGTCCGCCGGGGTGTACGCTGCGAGCGTAATCCCTGCCTGCTCTTGACTGATTTTCATATGGGCGGCCGAAAAGGTTGTAAGTCGTGCCAGATGGCTGCTGGATGTCGCGAGAATTTTCGCTACTGGATCCAAAAATGCCGCCGAACGGTCCAACTCTGTCATCGGCTCCGGACTCGGGTCCGCCAGTTAAAAGATCGAAGAATCCCATTCATATCACCTCCTTTTTGAGAATGGGAATGTCAAAATTCAAGATGATCGCTCATCTTACCTCTATTGTAGCACAGATTACTGAAAAAGTCAAGAGTTTTGGCGAATTTGGACCAGCTCCAAGAGGTCGGCGACAAAGTTTTTGATGCCTTTGAGGGTATGTTTTTTGTCGGCGGGGAGATTGATGGCGGGATTTTCGAGGAAATCTAGGGTGGTGATTTCGTGGTAAACCGCCTGGATTAGCTGGCGAAGTTCGTGCTCGCTGGCGGGATCGAAATCGAGGACTTTGTCGTAGACCTGGTCGTCGTTGGCGCTATCGGGAGAGACAAAGAGAATGTGGCCGCGTGTGACAGTGTAATTCCGGTAGGTGGGTGAAAGATTCAGGAGAAGCTTGTAAAAGCCGAGCTGCATAGCATATTTGTATAAAGTAGGATGACTCTGCCATTTTTCGGGATGGAAATTGCCGGTTTTGAAATCGTAGATTTCGATGGTCTTGGTAGTGGGGTCGATGCGGAGATGGTCGATTTTGCCAGTGAGCGGGACACCTTCAAAAACGAGGTGCTCTGAAGAGAGATTGACTTCAGCTTTGGCGTCTGGGTGGTGTAAGATAGGCTCGAATGTCTCGTAGGATTTGGTTAGGCTGCGGACGCCTTGTTCTTTGAGTTTGGCGATATCCTCGGGTGGGAGCGGAAGCTCGATAGCTTTGGTATGATAAAACTCAAGCGCGGCAGGCAAATCGAGCTGGGCGGTGGTGATTTGCTCAAAAGTGGCGTGAATGAGATTGCCGAGAGCGAGTTCGTGGGTGAGCGGTTCGGCCGGAGCGCGCAGGAGACGATTGCGGTAGAAGGCTTCGGGGCCGGCATAGATCAGATCAATGAAACTAGTGAGATCAGTAGCAGTGAGACGGTAGCCTTCGAGGCGATTTTGGAGAATGAGGCGCAGATCGGGGGACATGACAGCATAAGTGGCAGACCAGTTACGTTGGATGATGCTGAGGCGCGTGTCGACATCGAAATCTTGGTAGTGGGTTTGGATTTCTTGGCTAGTTTCGGGGAGGTAAGGAGAGATCTGACGCTCGGCTTTTTCGTCGCGTTGTTCGTTGAGATAGCCAAGACGGGCAGTAGTTTTTTCGGAAAAATCCTGAATGGAGTTGGTCATGACGAGGTGCTGCTTAGCGCGGGTAATTGCAACGAAGAGGAGGCGTAGTTGTTCGTCGTCAGTGATGCCAGTATGACGAATTTGGGCGAGATTGCAGGGGAGAGTGAAAGTGTTATTATTACCTTTGGCTTTGCCCCAAGCGAGTTCGTCGACTGCGATCAAGAAAACATGTTTGAACTCGAGCCCCTTGCTCTTATGGGCGGACATGATTTGGATGGAATGAGCGCTATCACGATAAGGGCTGGTTTTGACGATGGGGGCGGAGGCGGATTCGTAATCATCGAGCATGGCGATAAAGTCGGCAAGATGGGGCTGGGCCTCGTGGGTGTGCGAAATGACGGTGCTACGGAGAGCGCCTAGATTTTCATAAAATTCAAACTGTTCAACGGCGTCGCTGTGTTCGGAATAATATTTTAGGAAGGGGGGGCGGAAGGCGTTTAATTCCCTGGTGCCGATAAGATAATCGAACCAAAGCTCGAGAGGGGCGTCGAAAGATTCCGTGGTGAGGGCGGCGAGCCACTCGGCGATGGATTTGAGCCGAGGGTCGTCGCTCTCGGTAAGGTAATCAAGTGGGGATTTGTCATCACCACGACGATACTCGACGGCGCGAATGGCGGTGAGAGATGGGACTTCGAGAAACGGAAAGGAAAGAATTTCGAGTAGGCGATGGGAAGGTTTCGTGCCACAGGCGAGCTCGTGGCAAAATCGAGCGATGACGATAAGTTCGTGAAGTTTGGGGTCGTCGAGGAGATTGGAACGCTTTTCATAACTAATATCAATGCCGCGTTCCTTAAAATAGGGCAGTAGGGGGGCGATATACTTGTGGCGCGGAGCGATGATTGCGATGTTGTCGGGGCTTTCGCCGGAGCGGATTAGATCTTGGATTTGGTCAGCTATCCAATAATACTCGTCGCTGGCGGCGGTGAATTCGTGGCGTTCGATTTGCGAAGGGAAAGTTGGTTCTGGAGTGCTGGTTTTTTCTTGGCGAAAAATGTCCATCATGGAACGTAGAACTTTGGCAACGCCGCGTTGTTTGGCAAAACTGTCGACAACCTGCTCGGCGACGCGGTGTGAAAAATCGAGAATTTCACCACTGCTGCGATAATTATCGCGCAAAGTGACGATTTCGGCTTGATAATGATTCTGAAAATCGAGCAGATTAGAAGCATTGGCACCTTGGAACTCGAAAATAGCTTGGTCATCGTCGCCGACTGCCATGACAATGGGTTTTTCGTAGTCAGTGAGGAGTTTGATCAGCTCAAACTGAGACGGGTTGGTGTCTTGGAATTCATCGAGGAGAATGTACTGGAAGAGCTCGGAAAGTGTGAGTCGGAAACCGCGATCCTCGCGCAAACTCCGGATAGCTTCTTCAATCATATCGGCAAAATCGAAGAACCCGCCAGCTTGAAGCTCAGCATCGTAGGCGGCCATAATCCGCGCAAGCTCAGCGAGCTTTTTGTTGGCAATATGATCTTTGAGACGGGAACTGCCGTCGTCTTGTTTTTCGAAATGTTTAGTTTTCCAGGCACTGAGTGGTCGAATACTAGGCTTTTCGGCGGCGGATTCGGTCTCGATGATGCGCATCAAATCCCGCAGAAGGATATTGGCAGTGGGCTCGATATTGCCAGCGATGGGGGCACTCGATGTGAGATCACTCAAGGCAGTAGCGAGAGGCTGATAGACTTCGCTCACAGCGAGATCGAATTTCATGCGAGGCTTTAGAGCGGCGAAGATATTTGTAGCGAGCTTTCCAATGGTGGCACTGTCTTTTTGGTTGCGTTCAGCGATTAATGCGAGATCGTCGCTGGAGAGCCGGGCGGATTTAGCTTGTTGGATCGTCTCGACGAGATCGGAAATCTTGGCGGTTTTGAGAATGCTACTGGCGGTGAGATGCTCCTGAATTTGCTTGATGAGTTTGTACTGTGTAACGCCATCAATCACATTGTCGAGGCGACGATCGAAATTTTCGGCGTAATTTTTGTAGCGTTCGAGAATGTTGGAACCGAAAGCGTGATAAGTAAAAATATTGACTTTGGCTGCGGCGCGACCAACCATAGTACCGAGACGTTCGCGCATATTGCTGGCTCCGGATTCGGTGAAGGTGAGACAGAGGATGTTCTCCGGATTAGTGTCAGTGTGTTCTAGAATGTAAGCGACCTTGGCGGAAAGTAGTTGAGTTTTGCCGGTGCCAGGCCCCGCCAGGACGAGCAATGGTCCATCAAGATATTCAACGGCGCTGGCCTGTTCTTTATTTAGTCCCATATCTTAACTCCATGATGTGTTTTTGCATTGCGGTTGGGGTTTCCGCACCCTTACGTTCTAAAATGATCAAATTTTCGATGTGCGGGGTACGAGGAAAGAAATTATAGGGTAGAAAAGCTCGCATGGTGTACTTTTCGAGGAGCGGTTTGACGTCACGGGCCTGAGTGGCGGGGTTACACGAGAGATAGATGATGCGCTCGGGTTCAACTTGCAGGAAACGCTCGATGACTTCTGGCCGGCAACCGGCGCGAGGTGGGTCGACGATGACGGTTTGGTCAGGTTCGATATAATCTAGAGTATCTTCGGATTTCGCAAAAATCGGCTTGATATGGAGAGTCTGTCCAGATGCTCCGGCGGCTTGCGTAAGACGGTTAACATTGTGGACTAGTTCTTGATAGGCGTTTTTGTCGCATTCAACTAAGGTTAGATCGCGATTTTGCGCAAGTGAGAGACCAATAGTGCCGACGCCGGAGTAGAGGTCGAGTACTTTTGGCCCCATCAAGTTCAAAAGATCAACTTCTGTTAGCATAGCAGTATAAGCCCTGACGTTGACTTGGAAGAAGCCATTGGGTGAATAGGAAAATTCATTTTCGCGAATAACGTCATAAAGTTCAGGAAAATTGGGATGTGGTCGATGGTTTTCATAAAGTCCACCACTGACAACCGGTTTCTCTGGTTCGGCGTCAATTGGTAAATCGTGCGGAACACCTTTGGGTTCTAGACTGCGCCCTGCACGGAGGAGGAGAGACTGATATTTGCGCGCGTCCTCGCCGCGACGATTAAGCTCGTCAACAATTTCTACGGCGCGCTGCCAGATTTCGGGATATTCCAGGCTGGACTTTTTGATAGGGATTTTACGATGACTGCCGCGTTCGTGAAAGGCGAGATGGATTTTTTGATCTTCGTGACTGTAATACAGTGCGTATTCCATTTTATTGCGATAATGATATGGCTCGAAACTGATGATATGAAAATCTTCAAGCTCGGTTGGGAGAGTGATCATGTGCTGACGAAAGATTTCTCGCAGAAGTTCATCTTTTTGCGTTCGTTCATAGTCATAATCGAGGATTTGCCAGGGAGAAGTGGCAAGATAGCACTCATCTTCTGGTTCAACTCGGTACTGGGATTTTTGAGCAATTTCGATAGCAATGCCTTCGGTGTAGCTGGATTTTTCTTTAGTAATGTGTGCTTTAGTGACAGTTTCCCCAGGTAAAGCGCCCCAAAGGAAGATCTTTTTGCCGTTTACAAGGGTGGCGAGTGCTTGACCACCAGGAATGAATTTTTCGACATTTATGCGTTCGGTGATATATTTTTCTGTAAATTTAGAATATTTATGGCATTTTTGGGACATTTTGACTCCTAAATATTCACCTGGTGATATATTGATTTATTCATATCTGAGGGCATCAATAGGATTTTTGCGAGCAGCTTTCCAAGCTGGCGCCGTACCGGCAATGAAGGCGATGAGCATGATAATGAGGATGAGCGGCAAGATGTTGTCGAGGGTAAATCTGAATAAGTCAAAGGTTGGGAAGACTTCGAGGAAACCACCTGGAGCATGTACGGCAGCATTGACTGCGGTCCCGATACCAAATGCGACGAGTACGCCGAGGACAGATCCCCAGAAGCCGAGTAGGATGGCTTCGGTGGCAAATTCAGCGAAGATGTGGCCGGAAGACATGCCGAGGGCTTTGTCGAGGCCAATTTCACGGGTACGCTCTTCGACTGACATTAGCAAGGTATTGACGATACCGATGGCCGCGGCAAGAAGGGCAATACTGCCGAAAACATTAAATACTACCATGATCACATCAAAGAACGAGCGAATCATACCCATCATGTCGGATACAGTCCAGGCGAAATAGCCGGCGTCAGCTACCTTTTGTTTGATTTCGTCTTCAGTGAATTTCTCGTGGTCGAAGGTTGCCATGATGTAGTAGGTCGGAAGATTTTCTTTGTACTCGGCTGGTAAATGCTGATAAGCAATATCGAAGATTTTATCATAGAGTGCTCGAGAGATGATCGAACCCATGCTGGAGGTAACGATGCCGTTTGCCTCGACGCCGACAACTTCAGCCTCGACTTTGGACCAAGTTTTGAGGACGTCATTTTTGAAGGCCAGGGTAATGGTTTGTCCGATAATGGCTTCGTTGTTGTCATAGCCGAGAGCTTCGGCATATTCGGGCGCAAGCGTAATCTGATAGGTGTCTTTGTCGTCGTCAGGTAGGCTACCGGCAGCGAGTGGAATTTTGAAATTCCCTGGTGGCAAAATCATCATGTTTTCGATGACGTATTTTTTGTCGGTCTTTTTGCTAGCATAGTAACCTTCGCCGTTGATAGGAGTGGGAGAATAGAAGGAATCAGCGTCAATGCCTTCGATTTGTTTTAACTTTTCTTGATCTTCTTTGCTCAGAGCATTGACGCTGCTAGTAGCTTCGGATTCGACGTATTCGGTCGGGCCGCTGGCTGCGCCCATACCGGTGCTGCTCATCATAGATTCGGCACCATTACTCAATAGCATAATAAAGTCATCACCCCCGAGAACGTCGGTCTGCTCGTCAATAAAAGCATTGACACCGGCATTGATAGCGACATTAAGAATAATGGTGAAGCTGCCTACAAAAATGGCCAAAATCGTCAAGAAGGTACGAACTTTATTGCGGAAGAGGTTGTGATTGGCGGTACGTAAAACATCAAAGAATTGCATTATTTAGCTCCTTTCGCTGAAGTTTTGGTGGCAAGTTTAGTCTTAGATGAGGGCTTAGGCTTGTCCTCCGATCGGCTTTTTTTGGAAGTTTTGGTAGATTTCGAGGCTTTGGCAGTATCTTCGATGATCTTGCCGTCAGAGATGCGAATTTGACGATCGCAAAGTTTGGCTAAATCTTCATCATGAGTCACGATAATTAGAGTAACACCTTTTTTGTTTAGGTCAAATAAGAGTTTAATGACTTTGTCACCAGTGGTAGAATCGAGGTTACCGGTCGGTTCGTCGGCGAAGAGGATTTTGGGGTGATTGACAATGGCACGGGCAATACAGACACGTTGTTTTTGGCCACCAGAAAGATCGTTGGCTTTGAATTTGATACGTTCGGAAAGCCCGACGGTCTTGAGGGCTTTCTCAGCCATAGTGCGACGCTCTTTGCGATGTTTGCCGGCGATTTTGAGAGGCAAGACAACATTTTCGAGTACAGTGTCGCTAGGATTCATGAAGAATTGTTGGAAGACGAAGCCAAAGGTTTGGTTACGCAGGCGATTGAGTTCGTGCGCGCTGAGCTTGGTGGCATCAACACCGTCGATCATGACTGCTCCTTCGGTGGGACGATCCAACAAAGCAAGTAGATGCATTAAAGTAGACTTGCCGGAGCCGGACTTACCGATAATAGCAACCGACTCGCCGGGGTAAATTTGAAGATTGATTTTTTTGAGAGCGGTAAAAGCCATCGAGCGTTTGCCGTAGACTTTGACTAAATCTCTAGTTTCGATTACAGGTTCCATTTTATAATTATAACACGAAATGCGGAACTATCTATTTAATGTATTGCCAAATTTGTCCGTTTGGTGTGTCGAGTACAGTGAGATTATATTGTTTAAGCTCATCGCGTAGGCGATCGGATTCGGCATAGTTTTTTTCGGCACGAGCCATTGCGCGTTTTTTCAGTATCGGGCTTGCGAGTTGGCTTGTCTTTTCTATAAAGTTTTCTATATACATTTCACTTTCTTGTTCGTAACCTTCAAATAGGCCTAAAGCAAATAAGCTTTCAATAGTTTGCCAAAAGAACAAGTTCGTATAGTTTGTATTATCAATGAGAGCGAAAACCTGAGCAGAATTTAGATCCTCGTTTAGAGGTTCAATGATTTCTGAAAAGCTAATAGCCTTTTCTGCGGTTTTGCTATCATTCTGTTGTTCTTCTTGATAACAACGAGCTACGCGGTTGCGCCAGTTTAGCCGGCGTACTCTCGCAGCTTCGAGACTTTCTAAGCTAAAATCTCTTTCAGAACGATAATGCCCTTGATAAACCCACATTTTAAAATCAAGTGGAGAATAACCCTTTTCCTCCAGATCGGAGAGGGTATAACCATTACCGAGACTTTTGGAGATTTTTTGGCCTTCACTAGTGAGGTGATTGCAGTGTAGCCAGTAATTTGCTAGCTTGCGCTCGAAAGCGGCTTCACTTTGTGCGATTTCATTGGTGTGGTGTACTGGAATATGATCAATACCGCCGGTATGAATGTCGATCGGCTCGCCAAGGGTGTTATGAATGATCGCTGAGCATTCGATATGCCAGCCAGGATAACCTGGACGATCGAGAAAATCCCAACGCATATCATGCTTTTCGCTCGGCTGAATGAATTTCCAGAGGACAAAATCGCTTGGATTACGCTTCTCGCTAGAGAATTCGACGCGTGCGCCAGCTTTGAGATGATTCAAATCTAGTCGAGCAAAATCAGCGTAACGTGGGAATTTACTAGTGTCAAAATAGATCCCATCGTGTGTTTCGTAGGTAAAACCTTTCTCGATTAACTTTTGAATTAACTCTAGATCTTGCGGGATATAATCTGTAGCTTTCGCGATGACGTCAGGCTCAATTAAATTGAGCTTTTTGAAATCGCGTAAAAATTCAGCACTGTAATACTTAGCGACCTCCCAGACAGTTTTGCCAGATTGGCGTGCGCCTTTTTCAAGTTTGTCTTCACCATCATCAGCATCAGAGCTCAGGTGCCCAACATCGGTTAAATTTAGCACGCGATATGGCGTAAAGCCATTAAATTTCAGAACTCGTAGCAATAAGTCCCAATAGACGTACGTGGCAAAATTGCCGATGTGGGGTGAACTGTAGACTGTTGGGCCGCAGGTATAGATTTTGACTTTGGTGGGGTCGAGCGGTTTGAAGGGCTCAGTTTTGCGTGTCAAGGTATTATACAGTGTGAGTTTGGTTGGCATGTTGTTGCTCCCGTAGAATACGTTTTAGTTCGATGAGGATTTTGGTGCGTTTTTGAGTGGAAATATCGTGATGTCCGATGACGCTGCAAAAGCGGATGCGTGGATTGCGATCGGCGGCTTGTTTGAGGTTGGATTTCATGACGAGCGGATCGAAGTGTCCGTGAATAATGAGGGTAGGCACTTTGATTTTATCAAAAGTTTGATAGTTGAGATGATTGAGGATGATTTGATCCATAGAGCGCCCGAAAGCTGGGGTTTTGATATATTGGCTACGAAAACTACTAAACCGCTGAACAAGATTGGCCACGACACTCAATGCCGGCTCATCTTTGGCGAGGCGGTGCAGCGCGCTATAGGATTTGGTGTAGACTTTGTCAGGGAGCTTCGCGAGCTCTTCGGGCATGAGAATGGGAGGCGAAACTAGAATTAGGCCGACTAAGTTTTCTGAGGTATGACGGTCGGCAGCAAAGTTTGCAGCGATGAGTGAACCCATAGAGTGGCCGACAATTACAAATGGGCCGGTGATTTTGTAATATTTGAGGCTGTGATGTAGAGCGGAATTGTAGTCGAGATAGTCGTAATCCAACCAATTGGCCTGGAGACTTTTACCGAAGCCGAGGAGGTCAAGCGCGATCAAACGCACATTTTTGAGATCAGGATTTTTATTGAACTCACGCAAGGTCGTGCGCCAAGTGTCAGATGTGGCCGAAATGCCGTGTAAAAAAATCACCGTGAGCTTGGGAGCTTTGATTCTATTATCGAAGGCAGCTTTGAGGTAAATTGGCCGACGAAATAGTTTATGAGAAAGCTTGGTGCGAAAATTATAGAAGCCGCTGAGCGCTTTAGGCATGCTCTTCCTCGGTAGTTTGAAGTAAGTCTGGCAGCATTTTGACGAGATCGGCCACTACATCGTCATAGGAGATATCATAGGTACGGAAACCGGCAGCAAAAGGATGTCCACCGCCACCAAAGTAGCCGGCGATTTGTTCCGCGATGGGCTCGGAAGTACGAATTTTGCCAGTAATCTTGCCATCGGGATAAGTTTTGATGGCAATTGCGACGACGACACCTTCGACGAGGCGCATTTCTTCAAGAATGAGAACATTGGGGTTGTATTCGTCAGAATATTTTTGGATTTCTTCAAACGGAATATGGATAGTGGCTAGGCGACCATCGAGAGAGTAGTCGATACGTTTAATCAGATCCGCTTTGTAATCCAAAATCCGCGGGGATTTTTTCATAAATTCACGGCGGCGTTCGTCGAGGGTGGCCGGATCTGCGCCAAGATCAATCAAATCAGCCATGGTGCGCATGGTATCTGAGGTGACAGACGTGCTGACGAGGCCGAGAGTGTCGGAAGAAATTGCAGAATACAAAGCGGCAGCCGCTTCTGGAAGGATTTGAAGGTTGAGAGCTTTAGCGATTTGATAAATCAGAGCAGCGCAGGCTGGGAGAAGCTCGATGATGGCGGTATGTGCAAAATCGAGGTCATCTTCGGTCTCGTGGTGGTCTAGAACGAAAACCGGCTTGTTGGCTAAAGAGTTGCGAATGGCTGGATCATCAAGTAGCTTGGAAAGTAAGACACTAGCGGCGGTGTCCACGATGATATATCCGTCAGCACGAAAATCAAACTCATTGGTTACGCGTGACCAATCCGGAAAATACCGAAGATATTTCGGAATATCGACAGGACAATAAAGGGTATTTTCCGTGTTCTGTAGTATATAATCTAGAGCAATGGCAGAGCCCAATGAATCTCCGTCTGGATTTTCGGCTTGGATAATGCAGAGACGAGTTTTGCCTCGTAAAAACTCCCGAAATTGATCGTACATAATATATATTATAGCATAATTTAGTGATTTTTTGGGGTTTTACGATGAGACGGGGATTTTTTGGTAGGTTTTTGATTAGGAAAGGCTTTGACTAGGCGACGGTTAAGTTTGCCTTTATCCATGAGGATTTCTTGAACGCGGTGAGAGATCTCGTCAGTGGCGTCACGTTCAACGGTACCAACGGTAATGCGAACATTCAAAATTAACCAGAGAGATAAGGCGATATCACATAATACGGTGAAAAAAACGATGCTTGCACTCAGAATCAAGATAGTAGGCGGTAAGCTTTGAAATAGCCCGATCAAAGCAGGTGTGATGAGTTTGAGCATTAAAACTCCAATGATACCAAATGAGAGGATAGATTCAAGACAGATACGCCCATTAAGATTAAAAGGTCGCTCGGTATAATCCCACCAACGCACACGAAAAAGGCGCTCCATCACGAAGCTGGCCAGATATTCCAGGACGGCACTACCGACAAAGGCGACACAGAAAATCACCAAAGGTGGCTCGTTGGCATCGAGAACAGCTGATAGAAGTAGGGCGCCCACTCCGTAAATGGGGCAGATTGGCCCCACCAAAAAGCCTCGGTTAATCAGTTTCTTGCGTAGGACCAAGCTAATCAAAACTTCCATACACCAACCAGCGAAGGAGTAAATAATAAAGATCAGAAACCAAGTGGCGATAAAATCCATAACAGTATTATAGCATATTAAGTTTCGGACACATGATCTAGGGTGATCTCGCCAATGAGTTGATGGCTTTCGGACTCGGGCAAAGTCTCGACGTTCTTTAGTTTGCGTTCAATTTGGCGGGAAGTAGTCTCGGCATCAGTGATTTTGTTGGTAGTTTCTTGAAGTTTTTTGCGGACTGCACCAAGGAGGTCACCGAATTTACTAAACTGAGTTTTGACAGCGCCTAAAGTCTGCCAGACTTCCGCGGAACGCTGTTCGATGGCCATAGTGCGAAAACCCATCGTCAAACTAGAGAGAATTGCGGGTAGAGTAGACGGAGAACAGATGGTGACATTGAACTTTTGGCGGATCTCGTCAAATAGACCCGGAATGCGTAGAATTTCGGCATAGAGGCTTTCGGTAGGGACGAACATGACGGCAAAGTCGGTAGTGGCTGGCGGGTCAAGATATTTGGAAGAGATCTTCTTGGCTTGTTCGCGGACGTCAAGGGTGAGAGCTTTGCGATGTTGGTCAATTTCGGCGCGAGAACCTTGATCATAGGCTGTAATTAGTCGAGCGTAATTTTCGATGGGAAATTTTGAGTCAATAGGCAAGAAAGTGGGTTGATCAGACTTGCCGGGCATTCTAATAGCGAACTCGACACGATCGTTGCTGCCGGATTTAGTGATAAAATTCTCTTCGTATTGTGCGGAAGAGAGACAATCCGAAATTATATTGCCGAGTTGAACTTCACCGTAAATACCGCGAGTTTTGACGCCTTCCATGACCTTCTTGAGATCGCCAACACCATGGGCGAGATTTTTCATTTCGCCAAGGCCTTGATAGACCTGAGTGAGCTGACCAGAGATGGTCTTGAAGCTCTCATTAAAACGTTTCTCGACAGATTGTTGCAGTTTTTCGTCAACCGTGAGTCGCATTTCCTCTAGGCGTTTAGCATTGTCGTCTTGTAAATTTTTGACACGTGAATCGAGAGTACGGCCAATGCCACCTAGGTTTTCGGAAATTTCTTTGCGGTTTTCACGAAATTCGGATTCGATTTTGGGAGAAAGTTTGTCTAATTCCCCCTCGATCCGAATGAGACGCTCGTTAAGTTTCATGAGTTCAGTGCGAGCTCCGGTAGGCTTGCGTAGTAGAAGTAAAACAACTAGAGCGAGATTAAATGCTACCAGAATAATGATGAGAATATCCATAAGTGTCATTATAGCATCCTGAACAGCGATCCACAAGAAAGGCCCCTTGCGGGGCTTTTCTTTATTCCTTCGTATTTCGCTTTTCGATGATCTCGTTTGCGACGTTGGGTGGTACTTCCTCGTAAGCATAAAGCTCCATGGAGCTGGCAGCCCGACCTTGGGACATACTACGGAGATCAGAGGTATAGCCGAAGAGATTGGCGAGCGGGCAGAAGGCCTTAATAAGCTTGGCGCCGCCATTCAAATCTTCCATACTATCGATACGACCACGACGAGAGTTGATGTCGCCGATAACGTCACCCATGAATTCTTCGGGAGTAGTGACTTCTAATTTCATGACTGGCTCAAGTAGAACTGGGTTGGCTTTTTTGATACCTTCACGGGTAGCTAATGAGCCGGCAAGTTTAAAGGCAAGTTCGGAAGAGTCAACGTCGTGATAGGAACCATCGTAGAGAGTGGCTTTAATATCAACAACAGGATACCCGGCGATTACACCACCATTCAAGGTTTCTTCAATACCTTGCTGGACTGGCTTGCGATATTCTTGTGGGACTACGCCGCCTTTGATTTGATCGATAAACTCGAAACCTTTGCCGGCTTCATTCGGCTCAAATTTAACCCAGACATCACCATACTGACCACGACCGCCGGACTGTTTGACGTGTTTGCCTTGAGCTTCGGCAGTGCCACGAATGGTTTCACGATAGGCAACTTGAGGCGCGCCGGTATTAGCCTCGACGCCGTGCTCGCGCTTGAGGCGGTCGATGATGATTTCGAGGTGAAGTTCACCCATACCGGAGATAATGGTCTGGCCGGTTTCTTCATCGGTGTGGACACGGAAAGTAGGATCTTCTTCAGCCAATTTGCTAAGACCAATACCCATTTTTTCTTGGTCGGCTTTGGTTTTGGGTTCAACAGCGATCGAAACGGGGGGATCGGGGAATTCAATGCTCTCAAGCAGGATGGCGTGGGAAGGATCACAGATCGTGGTACCAGTGGTGACATCTTTGAGGCCGACTACAGCAGCAATGTCGCCAGCTGTAATCTCGGAGATTTCTTCGCGTTTATCGGCGAACATACGCACGATGCGACCGACACGTTCTTTGTCGCCAGTAGTAGCATTCAAAATGGTGCTGCCTGAGGTGAGTTTACCGGCGTAAACACGGATAAAGACGAGTTTACCCACAAATGGATCGGTGGCGATTTTGAAAGCAAGAGCAGTCAGAGGTTCGCTGTCGCTGGCCTTGCGAATGACTTCGTTGCCGGTCTTGGGGTCAATACCAACGGTCTGGCCTTGATCGCGATCTAGAGGCGAAGGGAGATAATCTGTACAAAGGTCGAGGACTTTCTCGACAATAACGCCACGTCCATCACCGCCAGTGACAAGGAAGAAATCGCCATCAAGGACACGTTTGCGCAGAGCGGCTTTGAGCTCAACTTCGGTGATGGCCTCTTCGCCTTGGTTGAAAAATTTCTCCATGAGAGCTTCATCAGCAGCAACTGCTTCTTCGACGAGGATACTGCGAGCGTTTTTGGCTTTTTCGAGCATGTCAGCTGGAATCTCGCCCACGGTCAGCTCATGATCGGCATAATCTTTATAGGTGTAAGCTTTCATGTCGACGAGATCGACCACGCCGCAAACGTCTTTTTCGAACCCAATCGGCAAATGGATAGCAACAGCGTTTTTGGAAAGACGCTTGTGGATACTATCGAGAGATTTGTAAAAGTCGCCACCGATTTGATTGATTTTGTTGACGAAGCAGATGCGCGGAATGCCGTATTTGGTGGCTTGGCGCCAGACGGTCTCAGACTGAGCTTCAACGCCCATCTTGCCGTCAAAGACTGCTACAGCACCATCGAGAACACGCAAAGAGCGCTCGACCTCAGCGGTGAAGTCAATGTGGCCCGGAGTATCGATGATATTGATCTTGTGACCTTTCCAGTAAGTTGTCACCGCCGCAGAAGTAATCGTGATGCCACGCTCTTTTTCTTGTTCCATCCAGTCGGTAGTTGCACCGCCATCGTCGCCCTTGACGAGGCTGATTTTGTGTTTGAGACCAGTACGATACAGGATTGCTTCGGAAGTGGTGGTCTTTCCGGCGTCAATATGCGCAATAATACCAATGTTGCGTAGCTTTGCTAAATCTTTGACTTCAGTTGCCATACGGTTTATTCCTTTTGTATAATTATTACTCCCAAGAAAACATGCAGCGATGAATCTTGCAGACATTAAAAATAATATAGACTTTTAGATATTGTAGCATAAAAACAAAAATTCTGGTAGAGGTTTTGAGCCTTTGAACCGATTTTTGGCTGAAAGTGAACCAGGATTGTTGCAACATAAGCAAAATGGTGCTAAGATGAGGCAAAGATGGAGGTAACAGAGATGATGCAGAGACAGAGGCATCGGCAGGTTGGTTTTGCTGAAATATTAAGTATAGTGGCTGTAGTTTTGATTGTTCTAGCTTCGATGATGAATCAATGGATTAAACCGGAGTCGGCGAATACACTGGTGTATGGAGTTGCAAGCTTGGTGCGGGCTTTGATGAATTTGGGCGTGCCGTTATTATTCATGACGTTGGGGAGTCGGATGCTGGGACGAAGACGTACGGAAAAATATTCGCATTTTATGTTGTATAAAGTGATCTTGGGGCTGGTGATACCGTTTGTGCTATTTTCTGCAGTATATTATTTGAATGATTGTGTACGGCAGGGTGCGCCCATGTCGGTAGGCCATTTTCTAAGACTGTTTACTTTAGGGGAGATTTGTGATGATTTCCGGATAGTCTATACCATAATTTTAATTTTCCTGTTGCTGCCATTTTTGGGCCAGTTAATCACGGCACTGACGCGAAGAGAACTGAGGACTTTGATTTTGGTGATTTTAGGTGTGACAGCATTGAAGACTCTGTCTTTTGCGATTATGACTACGGGGCATTTTATGTTTTCTAGTTTTTCCCTGCCGGATCTGATGACGTATGTGAACTTTTGCTTATTGGGTTATTATTTGAGTAATTTTACGCTCCAGAAGAAAACCCGATATAGAATTTATATTGCTGCGCTAGTAATGCTGGGGATTTCGCTGGGGATTGATGCAAGATTTGCTCCAACAGAAATTCGTGGTGCGCTCATCGATCAGCGGATGATAGCAATAGTGTTGTGCAGTATGGCGGTTTTTGTGTGGACGAAGTTACGATGTTGCAAATGTGCAGAAAAGAAAGTCGATGAGGAATCTCGGAAGGTAAGTCTGCCGCTAGCAATCTATAGCCTGATGGTATATATGATAGTGAGGGAGCGGGTGACGCCGCGTATGGCGAGCTTTTATCAGCCAGAAGGTATTCTCCAAGGTTTAGCCTTTATTCTAATAGACGGAATGATGGTAATTATACTCTCCCTGATGGTTGCTGCGGTGACATATATTACATATGGATATTTTGCAAGGTGGGTAGGGCTTTTAATTCAGCGGATCAGGCAAGTATGTCAGGATCGTTGGTTAGGAGAAAGAGACGCTTTTTGGCTCGAGTGAGTGCGACATAGAGAAGACGGTGTCGATCAGCGTTTTCAGCTGGTTCAGTATCACCAAAGATTTCAAAAATTGTAGCGTGGGGATGATGTGCATGGATAAGATCGCGGTTCATTTCAAGGAGAATGACCACTTCGGACTCAAGACCTTTGGATTTATGCATAGTCATACTGCGAACACGCTGGGTAAAGTCTGCATCAGACATAATTCCCTGTTTGATTAGCGTGTCACGTAGTGCCGTGGTGAAGCCGGCGAGCGAGATGCCTTTGTAAGACATAAAATTATGCCGGTGTAATAGAAGATAGTGCATTTCGGGACGATGCGCAATGATTTTGGTGACGCTCTTTAAGAGTCGCGCGGCGGCGCCGGCAGCTTTGAGATCGGGCTCGTCTTGAACATTGGCAACAGCATGATAGTAGCGACCATCGCCAAGACCATCTTCGTAAATATCTGAAAGGTCAAAACGAGTACGATTAGGATTTTTGAAAATGATTTTGCCGGACTGTTTTTGAAATGGAATAGCAGGCAAAGCTTTGGAGTCGTAGTGCTGTAACATATATTGATTGGCGTTTTCGACAATGCGACGACAGCTGCGATAATTGGTCGCGAGCGGAATGTTAATGGAATCTTGAGGAAAGAAACGAGCAAAGTCAATAAAGTAGGAGACGTCTGACCCTGCGAAGCGGTTGATGGCCTGCCAATCATCGCCCACGGCAAAAAGTTTGGCAGCGGGTGAGCAGCGGCGAAGAGCGCATACGAGAGCATAAAATAGGTAGGAAAAGTCTTGATATTCATCGATCATAATGAATTTAAGGTGCGAAAGCGAAGCAGGACAGTCCGAAGAGGTGGCTTTTTGGTTAAGGATAGCCGTAGCTCGAGCCATTAATAAATTGAAGTCAATCTTGGGCGGCTGGACGGCGTCGAGATAAGATTGGTAGATTTGGAAAGAGACCTTGTGATAGTTGATATTCGCGCGATATGATGGGTCGCGACGATGTTCGGAAATATAGGACTCGATTTCATGTTTTAGTTCAGGCAAATGTGCGCAACCAGGATATTTTTGTCCGGCGCGAGTAATAAAGCTATTGACGATACTGAGTAACTCGAGATAAGCCCTTTTGTTAAGGCGCTGATGTTGGGCGAGTAAAGTTTGACGTAAGAGTCGACGGATTAAGAGGTCGTGTTCGGTTTCGCTGAGGAGTTGAAAATTGCCATCAGTCTGTTTGACGAGGTCATAGGCAAATTTATGAAAGGTGGACGCTACGTGCACCGTTTTGCCTTTGACAAGAGAGTGACCGTCGATAAGGATATCAGCGATGCGTTGGTTGACTTCGTCCGCAGCCGTACGATTAAACATAAAAATCATGATTTCTGAGAGCTTGGCCAGACGGTGAGCTACAAGATAAGCAACTTTGGCAACAATAACCCGCGTCTTGCCTGACCCAGCGCGAGCGGTAACAAGAGTATTAAAGTGCGAGTCGATAGCGGCGCGCGTCTGGTCAAGGTCTAAGGTATAAGCTTGACCATTTAGACTGACATGTTGGGCGAACCAGGCTTGGGCCTCTTGCAAAGATTCGCCAGTCGTCACTAGCCTAATTTCGATTTTAGGATGGTTTGGGCGGAGGAAGGATTGGCCTTACCATGAGACTCTTTCATGACCTGCCCGACTAAGAACCCTAAAACTTTGGTCTGTCCGGCGCGGTAGTCGGCTTGGGCTTGTTTGGTCTCGGGTTTGGCGAGGACGGCGTCCACGATTGCCTCTAGTGTACTTAGATCATTCTCCTGAATCACACCTAGCTCTTTAGCGATCATGCGAGTCTCTTTGAAGTGCATTTCGGGATCAAAGAACTTCAGAAAAACTTCTTTCATTCCGGTGCTAGAAAGTTCGGCTTGGTCTACCATCGCCATGAGATCGGAGAGTTGAGCGTCGCTGGGAAGCTCGTCATTAAGTAGACTGGTGTTTTCTTCGGCTAGTAAGACAGAAGAGAAGAGGTTGGCGATCTTTTTGAGCCAAGCGTCGTGGGTGGCGGCTTGCTGGTCGGACTTTTGATCACTAGCGCCAGACTCCAACCAATAATCTTTTAGGGAGTGTAATTTGGCCGTGAGTTTAGGGTAATCAAGCAGAACTTCGACGATATTCTCGGATACGAACTGGCGGAGAAAGGCCCGGGTCTCGGAAAGTGGGCGGCCCATCTTAGTGCGCTGTGCTTCAATCATGGCTTCGGTAAGATGCAGCGGTGGTAGGTCTGGCTCAGGCATATAACGATAATCGGCGGCGCCTTCTTTGCTGCGCTGGCCAGTGGTTTCACCAGTAGCATCGTTCCACCCACGAGTTTCTTGGACAACCTGCTCGCCCTTGTCTAGTAATTTGGCTTGGCGTTTGATCTCGTATTCGACGGCACGTTCTACGCTACGGAAGGAGTTTAAGTTCTTGACTTCAGTTCGAGTACCGAGCTGGTCGCTGTCTGGCTTGGCGATACTAATATTAACATCGAACCGCATGTTGCCATTATAAAGATCGCCCAAGGTGACGCCGGCATGAGTCATGAGACGCCAAAGCTCTTTGGCATAGTCTCGGGCGTGAGCGGCGGAGTGAATGTCGGGCTGAGAGACGATTTCGACGAGAGGCGTGCCGGCACGGTTGAGATCAACAAGACTGTAGGTAGCTTCGTGGCTAAGCTTGCCAGCATCCTCTTCGAGATGAGCGTGCTCGATACGGATTTTGGTGCCATCAGGAAGTTCCACATGGCCTGCGCCAATAATTGGATGATACATCTGAGTGATTTGGTAGCCTTTAGGAAGATCGGGGTAAAAATAATGTTTGCGGTCGAAACGGCAGTCGAGATTGATCTCCGCATTCAGCGCTAGGCCGGCACGCACGGATAACTCCACTGCCTCCTGATTGAGGCGTGGTAGCATGCCGGGTAAAGCATAGTCGACGGGCGACATACAACTATTGGGAGATTTGCCCCGGGCGTCATTGTCAACTTCAGAAAAAAGTTTGGTTTTAGTACAGAGCTGAACATGGCATTCGATACCAATAGTAGGCAAATAGGTCTCACTCATATTAAATCGCTCCTAGATCTTTAAGGGCTTGACGGAAGGCGGCAAGTGCGCGACTAGCTTGGGGGTATTCGACGACGAAATCATTTTCGTGCGCGATTTGATTACGGAGTTTATGAGCGGACCAGACGGCGTTCGGTTTTTCGAAGCGATCGGTGACTCGCTTGAGACGCTCTCCCATGGTCTTGCCAGGAAGCCCCATTTCATTGAGGGCGCGGTCGAGCAGCTTGTCGGCCTCAATCACTGACATACTGTAGGTGCGAGGATCTTCGCGCACAAGGCCGTTTTCGATTTTGAGCCAACGGGTCTGATAAGCTTCGACATCAAAGGTGTGGCCATGCTTGTTAGTGAGAGTCATAGCCACGAGCGCAAGCAACCCGACGGCGACAATTGCAATAATCAAAAAGATAAATGATGATCCCATTATGCTTTCTCCTTTAATGTTTCGGCGAATTTAATCAAGGCTCGATCACTGCGACGTGGGCCAACTAGCTGCAAGCCGAGGTCGAGGCCGGCGGCAGTCTGGCCAACGGGGATGGTTAAGCCCGGAAGTCCGGCGAGATTGAGCGGAACACTTAGGACATCCTCGAGATACATCGACACGGGGTCATTAACTTTGGCGCCAAGCTTGAAGGCTGGATTAGGGCTGACCGGAGCCAAGATAAAATCACATTTTTCGAAAGCGGCGGCATACTCATTGATAATTAGAGTCCGGGCCTTGGCAGCCTTAAGGTAATAAGCATCATAAGACCCCGAGCTGAGGACGAAGCTGCCAATCATAATACGGCGCTTATTTTCAGGCATGAAACCTTCGTCGCGAGTGTGATAATAGAGATCACCTAGGCTGTCGGACTGTTGGCTGCGGAAACCATAGCGAATGCCGTCGTGGCGCGAAAGATTACTAGAAACCTCGGCTGGGACAATGATATAATAGGCCGCCAGAGCATATTTCAAAGTCGGCATGTCAAATTCGACGATCTCATGGCCGTTTGATTGTAATTCTTCGACTTTTGTTTTGAGCGCTTGGCGAATCTCGGGGTCGATGGCGTCGTTATCAAAATCTTTGACGATTCCGATCTTATGCGATCCAGGCTTGAAACTGCTAGTTTGATAATAATCCGGCAGAGTGGTGAGGTCCTTGCTATCCTGGCCAGCGCAGATTTCCATCAGAAGATCAAGATCAGCTGCCTCTCGGGCAAAGAAGCCTACACAATCTGTACTAGAGGCCATGGCAACCACCCCATAGCGACTAATCGTGCCATAGGTCGGCTTGATGCCATAGACGCCATTGAAGCTCGCGGGCTGACGGATCGAGCCACCAGTATCCGTACCGGTAGCAAACGGGACAATCCCGAGTGCTACAGCTACAGCCGAGCCGCCACTCGAACCTCCCGCGACACGCTCGAGATCTTTGCTGTTTTGGGTTGGGCCATAGTAACTATTCTCTGTGCTGGAACCGTGAGCGAAAGCATCGAGGTTGGTGCGGCCGATCATAATTGCGCCCTCGGCCTCAAGCTTCTGGACGGCAGTTGCCGTGATCGGACTCTGAAAACCCGTGAGGATGTGGGCTGACGCCGTAGTTTCACCTTCAGGAGAAAGAAAATTGTCCTTAAGCGCGTAGGGGACACCGGCCAAACGCCCGACAGGCTCACCCTGAGCGATTTTGGCATCAATGGCTCGGGCTTTTTCCAGGGCACTCTCGTCGTTAATGAAGGTAAAAATGTGATGCGTTTCTTGAAAATGGTGGGCCTTTTTGAGGGCAGCCTGCACCAAGCTGACGGCACTAGTAGTCTGATCGGCAATTTGCATAATTATAATACCTTCGGGACTTTAATTTGGTAATTTTCGACGGTGGGTGCGAGCGCAAGCAGCTGCTCACGATCGGCTTCTTGGGGTAAAATCTCATCAGGGCGCCAGACATTGGCCATTTCGAAAACTTGGTAGGTGGGTTCGATATCCGAGGTATCAAGCTCGTCAAGCTGAGAAATATAGTCGACGATGTTTTTGATATCGGTGACTAAGCGTGAACTTTCCTCTTCGCTGAGGGCAAAGTGAGAAAGCTCAGCTAGATGCTGAATAGTTCCCTGATTAACTTCCATAGCTTTTATTATACTACATGAGTGGAAGATGTGGGGAAAATTAGGTGAAATGGGCTTGGCGGTCAATTTTTACGTTTTTCAAAAACGTAAGGTAGTTTTGGGACCTATTACAGGGGTGGGGCGTTGAAATTTAGTTTACGTTTTTTAAAAACGTAAACTGTTTTACTTTTCTGGATTGTCTAGAAATTGCTTATTTAGCAAAAAGGCAGCTCCCCTCAGCCGCCTTAATTTTGCCGTTTTAGTTTTTACAATCCCGCCACATCTTCGGCACTGGGTGTGCTTTCCATATCTAGCTCTTCGTCGGCCGCTTCAGTTTTTTCAGCATCCGTCACAGCGAGAGGTTTGACACCGGTGCCAACCGGAATCTTGCGCCCGATGATGACGTTTTCTTTGAGACCGTGCAGATGGTCGACGCGACCATTGATAGCGGCGTTGATCAACACGCGTGTGGTATCTTGGAAGGATGCAGCCGAGAGGAAGCTATCGCTCCAAATACTGACTTTGGTGATACCGAGTAAGAGATTTTCGTAGGTCGCAGGCTCCTTGCCGGCGGCTTCGAGACGTTGATTTTCGGAGACGATGGCAGCCTTGGAGACGATGTCGCCTGAGACGAAGCTAGAATCGCCAGCTTCATCAACCATCACCCGACTGAACATTTGTCGGACAATGATCTCCAAGTGTTTGGCGGAGATTTCGTGACCTTGGGCAGCATAGACCGCGATGACGTCGTTCATGATATAGCGAGCGGTTTCTTCGGCACCCTTGTACTTCAAGAGGTCTTGAAGGTTGAGAGAGCCGGCGGTGAGACGGTCACCTGCTATGAGACGGTCACCGGATTTGACCAGCACCTCAGCTTCACTAGGAATCTCAATCCGGGTTGCAGCACCAGCTTCACCGACCAAGATAATGGCATCGGCAGTGAGCTGAGCATTACCGTCAACCGGCGAGATGATTGGTTCTTTGCCCTTGCCCTTGTCGGCTAGGACGTCACCTGCCTTGACACTGGCGCCATCTTTGACGCGAGGATTACGGCCATCGAGTTCAAGGCGCAGGGTATCGCCGCTGTCAGGAGTGATTTGGACGACATATTTATTATTATCTTCCCAGAGCTCAACCGCACCGGAAATTGGCGTGATGTAGGCCTGACCTTTCGGAGAGCGGGCTTCGAGGAGCTCCTCGACACGCGGAAGACCGCGAGCGATAGCACCGGAGCCGGCCACGCCGGAACCGTGTTTGGTATCGAGAGTAAGCTGAGTACCAGGCTCACCCAAGCTCTGGGCGGCAATCACACCCACAGGCTGGTTAGGCTCGACGAGAGCACGAGTCGACATATCGACACCGTAAGCCTTCTGGGGCACACCGCTGATAGCGGTAGTAGTGAGGACGGATTGGATCTTGATACTTTCGATTTGGTCGTCGTTCGCGATTTGTTCGGCAATCTCTGGGCTAATCAGTTCACCCGCGCCAATGTAACTAGGCACCGGTTCAGCAGTATAGCGGCCAGCAATGCGCGCGGCGAAACCAATACCGGTGTATTCGCTTTCGCGTTTGAAGACTTCGAAGCCAGGATCTGGCGCCTCTTCGCTAGTGGTGAAGACGTCCTGAGCCACGTCGACCAGACGGCGAGTCAAATATCCTGAGTCCGCCGTACGCAGAGCGGTTGACACCTGGCCTTGGCGAGCGCCTCGAGTCGCGATGAAGGATTCCAGAGTGTTCAAACCCTTCTTGTAACTACTCTTAACTGGGAGCTCGATTTCGTTGTTGTTGATGTCCACCATGATACCAATTTCGGCAGAAGCTAGCTTGATGTTACTGACGCTACCACGGGCGCCGGAGTTGACCATCACTGCAATGTCCGTATCCATGCTGGCAAGTTTACTCTTGAGGAAGTCAGAAATCTTTTTATCGATATCACGCCAGTTGGCCACGGTAAGGTTATAGCGCTCTTCCTCGGTGACAAGACCTTGGTCAAACTGCTCTTGAATCAGAGCGGTCTTGGCGTCGCCTTCGGCGATAAAATCATCAATTTCAGGATAAGTCGGATAATCATCTTTGGCCGTAGAGACTGAAGCGACAGTCTCATATTCGAAAGCAAGGTTCTTGATATCATCGGCGGCTTTCACCATGGTCTCAGCCCCAAAGGTGTCAAAGATGTCCGCCATCACGCGTTTGAGCTGTTTGCTAGTCTGGACGGAGTTATCATAAGGATAATCTTTGGGCAGGACTTCATTGAAAATTACGCGTCCGAGAGTAGTGTTGCGGATCTCACCCTTGGCAAACACCCGGATCGGGGTCTGCAAGGCGATCAAACCTTGGTCGTAGGCCATCTCGGCTTCATAGACGGAGCTAAAGGGTTTCACCTCGTCGGTTTCGGTGCCGGGCTTATCGTAAGTTAGATAATAAATACCCAACACAACATCCTGATAAATCGCCAGCACTGGCGCACCGTCAGCGGGTTTGAGAAGGTTTTTGCCGGCAGACATCAACTCACGAGCTTCGGCCTGAGCCGCGTCAGAAAGTGGCAAGTGCACAGCCATTTGGTCACCATCGTAGTCGGCGTTGAAACCACTAGCGACGAGCGGGTGGAGCTGGATAGCTTTACCGTCGATCAACTTGGGCTGGAAAGCCTGGACCGATAGACGGTGCAAACTTGGCGCACGGTTCAAGAGAACATATTTGCCTTTAATACATTCATCGAGACCGTCCCAGACGATGGCTTCGCCCGCCTCGATCATACGGGTAGCCGAACGGATGTTGGCGGCGTGCTCGCCTGCAATCAGCCAAGAGATAACGAAGGGTTTGAAGAGCTCAAGCGCCATTTGTTTAGGTAAGCCACATTCGTTGAGCTTCAATTCTGGACCCACGACAATCACAGAGCGACCAGAGTAATCTACGCGTTTACCGAGTAAGTTTTGGCGGAAACGACCCTGTTTACCTTTGAGTAAGTCGGAAATACTCTTGAGCTTGCGGCGTCCGTTTTGAGCGTTGGCGCTGCGACTACCATGGACAGCGGAGTTATCAATCAGAGCATCAACCGCTTCCTGAAGCATACGCATTTCATTATGACAAATCACGGCGGGAGCGTTGAGTTCGAGGAGCTTCTTCAGGCGATTGTTACGGTTGATCACCCTGCGATACAAGTCGTTCAAATCACTCGTCGCGAAGCGTCCACCGGGGAGCGCGATCATGGGACGCAGATCGGGGGGGATAACTGGTACGACAGTCAGAATCAGATCGATCGGCTTAATCCCAGCAGCTTCCATGCCCTCGAGAACTTTGAGTCGTTTCATAATGCGCTTCTGCTTTTGGCCCTTGGATGCGACGGCTTCTTCGCGCAGCTCGGAGATCATAGTTTTGAGATCGATTTCATCGAGAAGCTTCTTGATGGCAGTGGCGCCCATCTCGACTTCGATCAGGTCTTCGTACTCCTCCGGAAGATTGCGGTATTCGAGCTCGGTGATAACCGCACCTTTGATCATTTTTTCAAGGATGTTCTTGCGCGCGACAAAATCACTTTCAAGAGCCTCGGATTCTTTGGCCTGTTCGTCGGCGAGCGCTGTGACATTAGCATTAGGTTCAGCTGCCAGTTGCTCATAGCGGATACGAATAGCTTCTCGAGCGGCGACAGTATTAGCTTCGAGATCGGCCAAAGTTTGGGCAATTTCTTCATCCTTGGCGGAGACGATCAAATATGAGGCAAAGTAGACCACTTTTTCAATATTCTTGACCGTGAGATTCAGCAGTACGCTGAGAGCGCTAGGTGTGCCGCGCATGAACCAGATGTGTGCTACTGGAGCGGCCAAAGTGATGTGCCCCATACGTTCACGGCGAGAAATGCTCTTGGTGACGAGGTTGCCTTCTTTGTCGACGGCAGCTTCGCGAGAGCGAACACCCTTGAGCTTGGAATCATGAGGATTGATGTCTTTGACTGGACCAAAGATCCTTTCACAGAACAAGCCATCACGTTCCGGCTTTTGGGTGCGATAGTTAATGGTTTCTGGCTTCAAGACTTCGCCGTAGCTCCAGCCCAAGATGTCTTCTTTGCTAGCGACACTCAAGCGGATTGAGTCGAAGTCATTGGCGCTGATAAAATTATCCATCCAAGCCATATTACAACTCCTCTCCGAGGTCGAGATCAGCGTCAGCACTTCCTCCGACATCTTCGGCCTCTGTTATTTCTATTCCCTCGTCGTCTATCATTTCTTTTACTTCTTCGTCATCTAGATCGACTACGGTATTTTCAAAATTTTCATTACTGTGTTTGGCGTAGATCAGGCGGTCATCGTGCTGTTTTTCGATTTCGCGGGAAGTTTTCTCGATTACTTCGCTAGCATCGGTAGATTCGCCGTGATCAAGCAAATCAACTTTAAGACCCAGACCCTGGAATTCTTTGACTAAGACATTGAAACCTTCTGGAAGTTTCGGTCCTTCAATCGGCTCTTGTTTAATGATGGACTCGTAAGCTTTAGCGCGTCCGTAAACATCATCGGATTTAATCGTGAGCATCTCTTGGAGGGCAGTAGCAGCACCGTAAGCCTCAAGTGCCCACACCTCCATTTCACCAAAGCGCTGACCACCGTTCTGAGCCTTGCCGCCGAGTGGTTGCTGAGTGACTGCGGTATAAGGGCCAGTGGAGCGAGCGTGGATTTTGTCTTCAACCATGTGATGAAGTTTGAGCATATGCATCACACCGACACTAGTGCGTTCGTTGAAGGGTTCTCCAGTGAGGCCATCATAGAGCTGAACGCGTCCATCGCGCGAGAAACCGGCTTTTTCGAGCTGCTCAGAGATAACTTCGTCTGGTACACCATTGAATGATGGCGTGGCAACTTTGTATCCCAGAGCGCGGGCAGCCATGCCGAGATGGATCTCGAAGAGCTGACCGAGGTTCATACGGCTTGGCACGCCCATTGGACTAAGCAGGACATCGATTGGGGTACCGTCTTCCATGTAAGGCATATCTTCGACGGGCAGGATGCGTGAGACCACACCTTTGTTACCATGACGACCAGCGATTTTATCGCCCACGCTGATTTTGCGCATTTCTGCAACGTAAATCTTGATTTGCATGAGAACACCAGCTTTGAGTTCATGGCCTTGCTCGCGAGTATAGACTCGCACGCCAACGACCTTACCGGTGGAAGCGCCGTTCATACGCACCGAGGTGTCGCGGACATCCTTAGCCTTTTCGCCGAAGATGGCACGCAAAAGGCGTTCCTCAGAGCTGAGCTCTTGTTCACCTTTTGGAGTAATTTTACCTACCAAGATATCACCTGGCTGAACTTCGGAGCCAAGCACTACAATCCCATCTTCGCCCAGATGGCGGAGACTCTTTTCGGGAACGTTAGGAATATCTCGCGTAACTTGCTCCGGTCCGAGTTTAGTCTCGCGCACTTCAACATCGAAATCTTTGATGTTGATTGAAGTTAGTTTATCGTCTTCGACGAGCCTCGAGGAGATAACGATGGCGTCATCCATGTTGTAACCACGCCAAGGCATAAATGCTACTAAGAGATCTTTGCCTAGAGCAAGCTCGCCATCGTTGACGCTGGCACCTTCGACCAAGATATCACCTTGTTTGACTTTTTGTCCGCGAATGACCTTGACGCGTTGGTTGTAGCAGCGGTCATCATTGGTTTTTTCGAAGTGCTCGAGTTTGTATTCCTTTTCGCCAGTTTTGTACTTGACGATGATACTAACGCCGTCAGCTTTTTTAACTTCACCGTCACCTTCAGCGATAATTACCTGAGAGGTGTTCATGGCTACGGCGTGTTCAATACCAGTACCGACGATAGCCGCATCATTTTTGAGTAGAGGAACGGCTTGTTTCTGCATGGCGCAGGCCATGAGCGAGCGGTCAACACGGTTTTTCTCGACGAATGGGATCAGGCTGGCTGAGGTACCGAGAATTTCCTTGTGTACGGCATCGATGTGGGTGACTAGATTTGAGGCAACCTGGCTAGGACGACCCTTGACCCGGGCAGAAACCCAATCTTCGACGAACTCGCCCTTCTCGTTGAGTTTAACCGAGGCATCCGCGATGATCATCTCATCTTCGGTCGCAGCGTCAACATAAACAACTTCGTCGGTGACTTTGCCGTTTTTGACTACGCGATAGGGCGCCTCAATGAAGCCATATTCGTTAATGCGAGCATAGGTTGCAAGGTTGAGCACTAGACCGACGTTACCGCCTTCAGGGGTCTCAACGGTACAGATACGACCGTAATGGGTTGGGTGGGCATCGCGCACGTCGAAACCAGCACGCTCGCGGGTCAAACCGCCAGGACCCATACTGGAGAGACGACGCTTGTGAGCGAGTTCAGAGTAACCATTGACTTCGTCCATTAATTGTGAGAGCTGAGAGCTGGAGAAGAACTCCTTGACCGCAGCCACGACGGGGCGAGAATTAAGCAGCTGTGATGGGGTGACCTCCTCGGGGCTGACCATTGACATGCGGTCTAGGATATTGCGCTGTAAGCGAAGCATGCCGAGACGGAACTGACGCTGGACAAGCTCACCGACGAGCTTCACGCGGCGATTAGATAAGCTATCAATGTCGTCAGCGGGCTCTTGAGTATTGTTAAGACGGATAATCTCGCTGATGATCGCGATCAAGTCCTTCATCTGCAAAGTGCGATGTGCGGCATCGTTGGGCGTATCGTATCCTAAACGACGATTGAGCTTGAAGCGACCCACGCGAGAACAGTCATAGCGACGATAGTCGAAGAAAGCGCGTTCGATCATGGATTTGGCGTTTTCGACGGTAGCTAGATCGCCCGGGCGCAAACGGCGATATACTTCGAGCAAGGCGGCTGATTGGCTAGTTGCGGTGTCTTTTTCGAGAGTAGCACTGATGTAGCTAATGGGTCCATTATCCACTTCAGCGAATTTAGCGCGAATTTCGTCTTCTTTGGCAATGCCTAGAGCTTTCAAAAAGGTCGTAACTGGGATCTTGCGACGACGGTCAATTTTGACGTTGATGCAGCCACTGGTAGTAGTCTCGAATTCGAGCCAAGCGCCGCGTCCGGGAATGACTTTGGCACCGTAATAACGCTTACCGGCAACTTCGTCGGCGGTAAAGAAAACACCAGCAGAACGGATTAGCTGCGACACGACGACGCGCTCGGTACCATTAATAATGAAGGTTGCGCGATCGGTCATCCAAGGATAATCACCAAAGTAGATATCCTGCTCTTTGACCTCGCCCGTGACTTTGTTGGTTAGCTCGACTAGCACGTGTAGCGGTGCAGCATAGGTAGATAAGTTGTACTTAGCCGTCTTTTCGTCTTCGATCGGATCCTTGAAATAATAATCCTTGAACCGCATTGAAAGTTTGGCTCCGGTGTAATCATCGATCGGGTTTAATTCATTAAACACCTCTCTCAAGCCACTTTTAGTAAAATCGTCCCAGCTGTCTTTTTGATGTGCAATTAGATCTGGGATAGGAAGAGACTGGTCGCCTTCAGTAAAAAACACACGGCCAGTGCTAGCATCAGTTGTTGCTTTGCTCACAATTTCCTCTCTCTCTTTAGTGTTGATAATCTTAGCGCCCGAAGATTAACTGTGGCATTTTGCGTCAAAAGTCGCCATCTCAGACGCATCAACAACACCACTCACTACTTCTTGTAGTTCATTTTAGCGCAGATTAGTAGAAAAATCAAGCATTTTAGTGCAGTTTTAAAATATCCTAATGCTTCTGGTACCTACCCGTCGCATGGTCCGGGCAATCGTTGGAACGGTTTCCAGCCGCTGATCCTACTATATATAAACTAATAGGCTAGGCAGCGGATGGGGAAACCGGGCCAACGAAATGAATCTTCTGAAGCATCAATATGACGAGAATTTACAGAAAAGTATCTAAACTTAGATTCAACATAGGGCTCAGGCGACACAAAGCCCATAGTAATGCCGGAACTTACCGAGATG
>CANBER010000007.1 GCA_947367795.1 uncultured Candidatus Saccharibacteria bacterium | reverse complement strand
CGAAAGGTCTACAAGCTCTTCCCGTAAAATTAACTAGATCTGTGAACTTAACTTTCATACCTACAAATCCGAATTTGAATTAGGCAATGAATTTGCGATGAGAAACTTTTACATTGGTCTGGTTTACGATGGCATAATGCATTGTGGTGTCAATTTGTGAGTGGCCAAGTAACTTTTGGACTTGCTCAATCGGCATCCCCTTGTCAATTGCGCGTGTCGCCATAGTGCGACGAAATTTGTGAGGGTGGACTTTACTAATCCCAAGCTCACGCCCCAGACGACGCAAACGAATTTCAATACCAGAGATTTTTAAGCGCGCATACGGTGCGTGCAATGTGACAAAGAGCGCCGGATTCTTGTCGACACGATTATTGATATAACCTTGCAGGTGAATTTTAGTCTTTGCATCAAAATAAACTCGACGCTCTTTACTCCCCTTACCGAAGACAATGCATTCACGTTCTTCAAAATTAATATCGTCAACATTCAATTGCACTAATTCGCCAATCCGTATTCCTGTCGAATAAAGCAGATCAATAATCGCCAGATCGCGCAAACTCTTGCACTCGTCACGCATCTTCTCGATTTCTTCATCAGAAATAATTTCCTTAACAACTTGAGTAACTTTGATTTTATGAATGCGACGCATAGGGCTCTTGATGATATAGTCTTCCTCCTCAAGCCAAGTAAAAAAGCTTGAGATATTGCGGCGGACATTATCGATCGTCGTCTTACTGCAATTATTCCAACTTTGATAATCGGCAAGGTATTCCCGAATGTCATTTGTCGTAACCTTGCGAATCGATTCATGAACCGATTCAAGCAACCTTTCAATTGTGGTTTTATAATATGCTAGAGTGCGTTCAGAACAACCTTCGATCTTTTTGGCATTCAAAAACATTGTTAAATACTGAGCATTTGGGATGCTCTTTTCGGTTTCGGTACGCCTGATGAGGCGCGAAACGAGCACGCGCTGTAATTTTTGCGATTGATTGGCGGTGAGATATTCGTCCATATCCACCAAAATGCCCTTGATGGCTTCTTCCATGCGGAATCCTTTCTTAGGTTAATACCTCCACTGAAGAAAGGATTAGATTCTTAACCAAAATACTCCTGCATTAGGCTATCAAAAAGGAGCTGAGTTTTTTCGAGAGATTTTTGAATGGCAAATTTTGATTTGTCGACTTGAGAAACAAAGTTGGCGAATTGGTCTTGAAGTTCGATTGGAGGAATTGATATCTCGTAATTCTCTAGGAACGATGCTGGCGTTCTTCTTTGTCCAGCACTGCCAGTCATATTGGATTCCGCATCTTTTCTGAAGGTTTTAAATGATGTTACTGTGTAGATCCAGCGCGGATTACTTAGGTTGTCAATTGGGCGCAAAACATGAAATTCAGTAGACCCAAAACCTACGCCGTTTATTAGGCCTTTAGCTACTGCACCCTTACCATTCTCCATACACGGAGTAATCTTAGCGAACAGTACATCATTTTCCGCGAAATAAGTAAAACCTTTCTTTACCTCATTATAGGTACGTATATCCGACGCATCTATTTCGCCATTTTCGGAAACAGAAGGCATGGGCACAAAAGAAACTTTAATATTATTAACCAATCTCTTGTCGTCGGCTTTCCTAGGATTTATCTCACAGCAACTTCCGAGTTTGGTTTTTCCATATCCAAATGGGTCGGTTCCAGGCAATCCGAACATCTCGACAAATCGGGCTTTGACGAGAGTATCGAGTTGCTGCAGTTGACGATTTCTAAGCCATATGATAGCATCTAACTTTTTCAGGGCAACACTAATCTTTTCCTGATCTTTAATACTTGGGATACTTAGTTCAATTCGACTTAGACCTGCTTTAGTTATAGCTTTCTGTGTTGCGCCAGAACAATTTTTATCCTTAGCATCCAGAAAGAGTTTACTTGATATCAAATAATACAGACAGTCATGTGTTATGGTATTATTTTTAGGGCAAATCGCACAAAAACCGGTCGAATAGATATGATTTGCTAACTCATCATTAATTACGAGCGTCTTTTTTGTGCCCTGCATTTTTGCAAATATGATATCACCATCCATCACCTCGAGGTTAGCCCTAGACGGCTTATTTTCGTAATCAATAATCTCAACCTCGTTGTCAGCAATATGATCGTCGTGAACGCAGCCCGTGCTAATGTAGTATTTTTGCCCACCGAAAGGTCTACAAGCTCTTCCCGTAAAATTAACTAGATCTGTGAACTTAACTTTCATACCTACAAATCCGAATTTGTTTCATTTAATAATTTTTCAAGTTCGGCCAAATTTTCTGAAGCCTCTCGGTCCAATCTCTTAATTTCGGCGATAATTTCAGAAGTTGGCGGATATTCAATTTTCTCATACTCAACTTCTTTATATTTATTAATTGTGAGATCGTAGTCATTCTTTACAATTTCTTCCTTATCAATGAAGAATGACTGTTCATTACGTTTCCGATCTTTCTCTTCCTCGAGATTTTTGAACCTCGCAATAATGTCAGATATGTCACTTGTTTTAAGTTTAGAACGTTTATCATCTAAACTATAGCCGTCTGTCTTCATATCATAGAACCAGACTTTGTCGGTCTTCTCATTATTTGAGTTTGTGAAGACCAGGATGGCTGTAGAAACTCCAGCATATGGTTTAAAGACACCTGAGGGCATCGAGATTACGGCTTGAAGTTTCTTATTTTCGACGATTTCTTTCCGGAGCGTCTTGTGAGCAACACTGCTGCCAAAAAGAACACCGTCAGGAACAATCACTGCTGCGCGACCATTCGGCTTTAGATGTGAAGCGATATAGTCGACAAAGAGTAATTCCGCACGATTTGAGGTAATACCGAACTTTTTATGCGGAGTAATACCACCTTTTGGCGTCATAAAGGGCGGATTCGCAATAATTACATCATATCGATCATCCCAATAATCTTCAGAGCTAAGCGTATCATGCTCGATAATGTGCGGGGATTTAAATCCATGAAGGAATAAATTCACTCGAGCAATGCGGGTCATGTTTGGCTCGATATCAAAACCATAGAAGTTACGATGAATTTTTTCTATATCTTCACTGCTTAGCCGCTCTTTTTCAATGTGCTTCTTCTTGATCCAGTTGTATGCAGAGATTAAAAATCCGGCCGTGCCGCAGGCAGGATCTAGGATTTTATCTGATTTATCTGGATCGATTAACTCCACCATCATATCAATGATATGACGCGGCGTGCGAAATTGTCCAAGTTTGCCCTGTGAACCCATCGTCGAGAGCAGATATTCATAGGCATCGCCTATGGAGTCTCCAGAGCTTTGCTTAATCTTATCTATTTCGCGAAGAAAGAGATTGAGTGTGTTCGAATCGGTAAAGCCGAGAGTCGCACCATTAAAAATTTCGCGGAAAAGTGGAGGAATGTTCGGGTTGCGATTCATATTTTCAAGAGCGTTACGATAGAGAATTACTCGATCGGCGCCAGTAATTGTCGGGCTCATAAGGTTGTGCCAGCCGTATTTCTCATATTCCCCAGAAAAGTAGGTGCGTTTGCCACCTAATGCCGCCGAGTCATCGTCAGTATCCGACATAAACTTATAAATCAGTGCATACGAGATCGCATCTACCTGCGCAATTGGACTGGGCAGTTTGCCCATCAGTATGTCTCGGGAATTATCGATAATTTGTTTGAAGTGGGTGTAATCCATTTAACTAGTCCTTTACTCTTAATTTTTCTACGTTAATGTAATCTCGGATATATTCTGTAATCTGGTTTATTCGTTCCCCTCCTAGATGAATTAATTGTTTCATCGTCAAAGATCCAAATCCGGCTAATAAACTAAAGTTCTTTTCATCAATTGCTTCAGCAATCCTCCGATTTGTAATGTAAGCGTCAAACAGTTCAAAGGCGTCATTATACATATCTCCAACCAGTTCGTCAGATAGCTTTTTATCGGCGATAAACTCATCAAATTTCTGCTGGATATATTGGTCTCTTGTGGGCGGTTCTTTATCCAACATAATTTTATCAAGAATTTCGCCAAGATCCAGACGCCGATCCAGACCCAAAGCCTTACGTATCTTTTCTGGTGTCATGTAGAAATTTGGCTGATTCAGAATATAGGTTTTGAAGTACTCAATCGCTTTGTCACGAAACTCCTCATAAAGTTTCACAAACTCAGTATTAGACTGCACTTCTTCCTGAAAACTGCGAAACATTTCTCGGTCGACACGCATACCTTCTTTACCAATTACCGTCTTATCCAAGTTCTGCAATTCGTCGTCCTCACCAAGTTCTACCCCACGCATAATCGCTATTTCTGGCAAAGACGTATCTGAAGTTGACCCTGGTGAAACAATCATGATGCCTTGAGCCTTATTAGCAGGGACTACTAATGGGGCGTCGTAATCATACTTCTCTTCAAAGTATTCACAAACTGCAAAGAAATCAATAATGCGAAAGTTTTCCTTCTTGACTTCAGTGACTTTTTCATCGTCAGTATAGTCTACATACTTGAAGACATGAAGACGAGTACCACGGCCCTTCATTTGAATAAAGTCAGACGGACTAAATACTGGGCGCATGAATACAAGATTCAATAAATCAGAACAATCATATCCGGTCGTCATCATACCCACAGTAACAGCAACCCTTGTGCGGCTACTTTCATAATCTGGCAGCCATCTCGTATGTCCACGTAGGTTGTTTTCGGAAAAATTAATAGAAAATTGTTGTGCATCACGAACATTGCTTGTGATTTGGATGGCAAAATCAGAATTATATTTGCCCGGAAATAATTCCATAGCAATTTGATTAAGCATTTGTACAATCTTTTCGGCATGTCTCTGACTCACAGTAAAAATAATTGTTTTTCCAATTTCGCCAGACAATGGGTCTCTTGCGGCGTATTTCATAAACGTCTCACAAAAGACGCGATTAGTCTCGTCATTGAAGAAGGTTTTTTCAAAATCTCGTATACCGAAATTCTCATCAATATCCTCACCATCGACAACATGATGAACGGCGTAGCCCTCGTCAGCTAACAATTGAGAAGTAATATTGGTCCTTGCGTCAAGGATGATAGGATTTACCAAGAATGGCCCATCAGGATCGTTGACGCCATCCTTGAGATCGTAGCGAAAAGTCGGTTGCCCTGACTCACAGCCAAATGTCCGGTAAGTATCTAGAAGTTCCCGACGTTCAAACTCTTTTTCGGAATTTGATCCCGGATCAGTGTTTTTGAGGAAATCCTTCGGAGTAGCCGTAAGCCCAATTTTGTATCCAGTAAAATACTCAAAGACAGCCCTAGCATTACCACCGATGGACCGGTGAGCCTCATCAGAAATAATCAAGTCAAAATCATTTGGACTAAAGTCACGATATCTACCGCTTGCTAAAAGCGATTGGACTGTACTTATTACGATATCTGCCGTCTTCCAATTATCACGATCCTCTTTCCAGACTTTTACAACGTAATCCTTACCGATAGACTGGTTAAAGGACTTCTTTACTTGGTTCTCAAGCTCAATTCGATCAACCAGAAAGAGGACCCTCCCAGCATTTCCGGTCTTCAGGAATAGCTTAATAATTGCAGCACAGGTCAGCGTCTTACCGGTACCAGTGGCCATTTCCAATAAGAAGCGCTTCTTACCATTACTAGCCGCCTTCTGAACAGCCTGAATAGCGTGAACTTGATAATTGCGAAGAATTTTTAACTTATTCCTGTCGATAAACTCTTTACGAGTACTTTCGTTAATGTAATCTGGATGAAGCTTAATCTCCGGCATTTGCGATTCGGCAATATAAGTACGAGAGACGTCCTCATTGACGAGGGCGTCGACATCTGGGATCCATTTCTTCTCATCTTCAAGGGAGCTTAGTGACGGAAAGCTGCTTATCGGCTCCGGGTTACCGAATTGCATATCCCATAGGTAATGAGTATTACCGTTGCTGAGAATTACATAGCGAACATGTATCGAGTTGGCATAATCACGAGCCTGCTCTTTGGCGGAAAGAGGCGGAATGCTTTCGCGCTTCGCTTCAAGAACGGCAATTGGCTTTTGGTTAGAATCTAGAAGAAGATAGTCAATAAAGCCCCTCCTTATATTCTCGAAATCATCACCGGGGTTTTCAATATCTACCTTGTTTTCCACGT
This sequence comes from uncultured Candidatus Saccharibacteria bacterium, assembly GCA_947367795.1. Lineage (GTDB taxonomy): Bacteria > Patescibacteriota > Saccharimonadia > Saccharimonadales > Saccharimonadaceae > Nanosyncoccus. The sequence continues at coordinate 32,654 of CANBER010000007.1, read as the reverse complement.
CTACATTCGCTGGGCCATCTTCGCTATCAAGCAATCTCCACCCAGCATCAGAAAGGAGCATGTTTATCTTGAGGCGTGCTTTTGCTTCCTTTTGGGACACGTTATCTTTCTCCGCAATACTTTAGTTATAACACTTCAATTATAATTATATCATATCCTTTTTATTTCGGCCGGCTAGCGACAATGCAATTACTAAGAAAACCTGTTTACCCCTTCTTCATATACACCGCAGCTTGGGATAGTTTGAGCTGGCGGATTTGACGTGCTTTGACTAGGGCAGAAAGCGCAGCCATCACCGTAGGTGCCTTGGATGAGGCGCGGTCGCCATAGGTCTCACGGATGCGTTCGCGGATGAGGTCAGAAGTAAGCGGTTCGTCCGCATTGTTGATGATCTCCAAAACGGCAGTCTCGGCCGGGATTTCGTATGTTGGGCGAGTGGTTTTCTCGGCGGGCTGATAGTTACGAAATTCCCAGTCAGCTAGACCAACGGTATTACTGGCAAATTCCATAAAGAGATCGGGGTTATCATAGATCGCAAGGTCGACAGCGGATTTCCCAATTTGACGATAATGTTGCACATAATCATAGATTTGTTGGCGCGGCACCGGATCATCAATGTCAGCAATAATTTTATAAACCAGTTCAACAGTGCTAGCATTGCTAAATCCTTGCTCTTTGAGGGCATAAACCGAACGGCCAATATTGACAGCTTCGGGCATATAGAGTAGTAGATTGCGAGCTTGTTCGATGGGAATATCAACCAGCTCAGCAATCTCTGCAACTTTGACCGGCCGCCCCACCTTCAACATATATTCTTGAGCGCGCGTCATACGGTAAATCTTCTGGGTACTGATTTGGCCGTCGAGAATTTCAAATCCATCCAGGTCTGCAAGCATCTTCTCACTAATCCCACTTTTCTCGGCAAGTTCGCTCAGCGGAAGCGGTATATTAGACTCGCGGATGAGGTTTTTGGCTACTACAAAATCCCAGTCATAAACCCGTTGCTTGTCGCGCGGAATTAGCCACGCATGCTTCAAGTGCCTGCCATAGATGCTGAAGGGTTCAATACGACAAAGCAGCCGTACAATCCCGAGATTGGTATAAAAACTATCAAGCTCGGCGATTTGATTAATGCGTTGGCCACCAGCAGCAACAGTCTGACGTAAGTCCCGAAGAGTTTCAGGAATAATCTGTTGACTGGCAACACCACGTATAACTTTGTGGAGGCCTTTTTGGAGAATCTGGTGCAAGCGTGAGGATGTGATGCCATAGTGTTCCGCCATGGCGTGCCCGATCAAGGGCTGATCATCGATTAACCCAAAGTAGCGTTCAAGAAGATCACGCTCACGCTCGGTGCACTGACTTTGGATAAATTCATAAAAACTTTGGGCCGGGCGCTTAGAGATAAGATGGGCCTCCGGGTTCATATTAATAGAGTCTATGAGTCGATCCATTTCATCCCGACTCTTTGAACCAAAACCGCGCAAGTCACCAACGCAGTCGCACATCAAATAATCGTAAAGGTTCTTGATCTCGTTGCTATATAAGGCGTTCATGGTACGCGGGCTGAGATTAAATTGGTCAATCGGCTGCAACAGGACGGCATCCTCGGGATTTTCCGGATTGGGAGGATATTTGGTGGATAAATTGGCGAGATAGTGACCAAGCTCGATACCAACTAAAGCACGTAGTCCTTCAGAGATTTTTTTAACGCTGCTTGGGCGAAGACCAGTGAGCTCCTGAAGCTCGACATCGGTGAGCGGCAGGAGGTCGGCGACAACATTGATACCGTGCGTTTTGAGAACTTCTGTAATATGCGGAGAGCAGCGTAAGGCTTCAACGGGGTAATTAGTGCTGGGGTTAATAGTGCTAGCGCTAGAATTGTTATTATCAGCAACTGAGCTGATGCTGTTAATAGCTGGACTGATGTCGTCAAGAGTGAGTTGGGCGGAATCTACCATTTAATCCTCCTGTAAAGCTTGCAAGAAGTTGCGATTAAAAGCTTTGACTGCAGCGTCATCGAACTTAGTTAGAGCAGAAGCAGTCAAGGTAGCCGTAATCACACGGTCGAGTACGGCGCGACACTGTGCAGGATTGGCGGCATTACTGACCATTTTTTGATAGAACGGACTATTGACATTATACGAAATGATGCGTTTTGGACCAACAGTAATAATGTCAAAGGCGCGCTCGCCGACCAGCGGACGCTCCTCAAATTCGAAAACTGGGGCCGGAGCGGAGTTAGAATTAACGATTGTGGAACTCGGAGTAGAGACGGAATTATTGCCAGATGATGTAGACGCTTTGATAGATTGAGGCTCAGACGGAGATTTTTGGTCGGAGTTTTCAAGGGTGGAGCTCGTCGGAGTGGAGCTAGGCTCGGTTTTGTTGGGTTGAGGTTCTGCAGTTGACGAGTCGGAGGCGCTTGGACTAGTTTCATCGACTGAAGCTTTAGCAGCGCGTTCTAGGCGACGAGCAGTCTGCTCACTTTTCATGCGTCGACGCACGGTTTCAAGCAAGCTATCCGTGATTTCTGTAACTTTATCAATGATAATTTGGCTAGGCTTGGCGTCGCGTTTGGTGAAATTAATACCCATATCGTCATCAAGGTCACTACCAAACTCTAGCTCGATGCGCATACGGTTGTAGTCGTTATGTTTTTTAATAATGCCAAGCGTAATGCCAGAGGCAATCTCGCGGCGATTGCGCATGAGATAAAATCCCTGATTTTTCATATTAAATCCGCAAGCGATATTGACCTGACGCCCGAAATCTGGTAGGAGCACGGCACGAAGATGAATTTGCTTTGGAACACCATTGAGTTCAATTTCACAGTCTTCATCCAGAATTATGTCAGTTTTGGAGTCATTGAGCCAAAGTGGGTCGGTCATTTCGACCTTTTGGTCATTAATATAAATATTTCTATCAGCCGAGCGTAGGAATACTCGGAAAATTCTACCAATTTCATCTTCCAAAGCTTTCGCGAAATCATTTTCCTTGGCATATTGAATGCGGTCACAATTGCTAATAATTACAACTGTACCAGAAGTAGCGTTGCCAGTTTCCTGGTCAAAAAGCTCGCTTTCAGATTCGGTGGCCGGGCGTAGACTGATTTCAAAGCGGTTACGCTCGATGATTGTATCAAGGTCTTGAATCGCCGTATTAGTCAATCCATCTTTGCGGCTAATGACAGTCAAGCGGCGACCGATAGAAATTGATGCGGTAACTAATCCCATGCCATATTTGCCGAGGTCTCGGCCAAGGTCATGAAAAACATCAGAGCCAAGCCGCATGGCTTGGCGTAGCGTCTCCCAGCTCATACCATAGCCATCGTCGGCGACAATAACCTGACTGTCTTGAAGATTTTGAGGCGAAAGTTGAAGTTTGATGTGAATTTTAGTAGCTTCGGCGTCGATAGAGTTGTCGACAAGGTCCGAAATTGCTGAAATATTACTATAACCGGTATTACGTAGTGCCTCCATGAGACGACCAGCATTTGGTATATTCTCAAGAAATTCCTTATCCATGGTGTTTCCTTCGTTATTTACTTAATATTTTACTCATTTTCGTGCTAAGTGTGTAAACTTGCGCCTTTCACATGCTTCCATTTTACTAAATTTTTTCTACTTTGTCAATACCTTTTTATACAGGGGTGGACATAGGCTTTAAGGTTCAAAATTTGCGAGATTCTGGCCAGACTTCGGATGTTCTATGCTACAATGAAGATATGAGTAAATTAGAAGATATCGTAAGTTTATGCAAGCGACGTGGGTTTATATTTCCAGGGTCGGATGTTTATGGAGGAATGGCGGGGACGTGGGATTTTGGACCGCTGGGCGTGAGTCTGAAGCGAAAAATCATGGATGCATGGTGGCACTTTTGGGTGGACCAGCGCGATGACATGTATGGCGTGGATGCGGCGATTTTGATGAATCCCAAAACTTGGGTGGCTTCAGGGCATGTGGCGACTTTTGCTGACCCATTGGTGGAATGTAAAGAATGCCACGGACGTTTCCGGGCGGACAAATTAGTTAATGGGGCGACCGAAAGTATTTCGACCGAGGAATTCCTGGCAGCCAAGGTTAAGTGCCCGACTTGCAAGAAAGAAAACTGGAGCGAAATTAAGAAGTTTAACATGATGTTTCAGACGCATGTGGGTCCGGTGGAGGACGATTCTGCGATTGCCTATTTGAGGCCGGAGACGGCGCAGGGGATTTTTACAAATTATCGCAACGTAGTGGATACGATTTATCCAGGTTTGCCATTTGGCCTCGCGCAGCAGGGTAAAGCATTCCGCAATGAGATTTCACCGCGCGATTTTATCTTACGCGACCGCGAGTGTAGTCAGATGGAGATTGAATATTTCGTGCGGCCCGAAGATTGGGAAACTGAGTTTGAAAAGATGCGCCAATTGCAGCACCAGTTCCTTGAAGACGTGATGGGACTGCCAGCAGAAAAAATTCATGACCTTGAAGTGCCACCTGAAGACCGGGCGCATTATTCGAAACGGACGATTGATATGATGTTTGATTATCCGAATGGTGAAGAAGAACTGATGGGATTGGTCTATCGCGCGGATTTTGATCTAATGAATGTGCAGCGCGAATCGGGCAAGAGTATGGAATATCGTGATAAGAATACTGGCGAGAGTTTCGTGCCGCATGTGATTGAACCCTCGATTGGGGTGGAGCGATTGTTCTTGGCTGTACTCAGTAGTGCATACGCCGAGGAAGAAGGACGCATAGTCTTGAAGTTACCAGAGAACCTTGCGCCCTATAATTATTGTGTCAGCCCGCTGCTCAAAAATAAGCCAGAGTTAGTGAAAAAGGCCCGTGAGGTGTACGAGTTATTGAAACAGAAGTACACTTTTGTAACTTGGGACGATTCGGGAAATATCGGAAAACGCTACAAAAAACAGGATGAGATTGGAACACCTAAGTGCGTGGTAATAGATTTCGAGACGCTAGAAGATGGCAGCGTGACAGTACGAGACCGGGATACGACCGAACAGGTCAGATTGAAAATTGAAGCGTTATAGAAATTCAAGATAAAACGCTTGCTAATGGTTTGAAGATAGTTTATACTTAGGAAGTATGACAAAAAGCGAGCGCAAAAAACAGTCCACTGCAGGACGGACATTGTATTACTATTGGCGAGAAATTATCAAGTATAAGTGGTACGCACTGGGGACGTTTATTTTGACGCCGGTGGTAGTATTCATTCGAGCGATTCTGGCACCGCTGATCTTTGCAGATTTGATCGAGAAAGCATCACAGGGTTTGCCGACGGAAGAAATGATCAGTATGGTGCTCTGGGAAGTGATCCTGTTTTTCTTGCTGTATGCAGTAAACAAAATCGTCTTCGAGGAGCTACGACTATGCTGGTGCTGGAAGATCGAACTACTGACAATGTATGATCTGGCTAATCAGTGTTTTAACACAGTGAGCGAACAGTCGATGCAGTTCCATAATGATAGGTTTTCTGGTTCCCTGGTGTCCCAGACGAACAAGTTCGTCTGGGCGTTCGAACGCCTGTTTGATGTGGTGATTTGGGATATCTGGCCGACGATAGTTTATATTTTATTGGTGGTGGGAGTTTTGGCGCCGCAGGTGCCGTGGTTTGTGGTGGGACTGATAATTTTTACAATAATTTATGCGCTGATTTCGTGGTTGGCTTTTGGACAGATTTCTCATATCAATGATGAGGAAGCAGCGGCAGAGGCCAAGCAGACTGGGCAGTTGGCTGATTCAATCTCGAACATTATTTCAGTCAAATCTTACGCCGGCGAGCCACATGAGCGCAAGCGCTATGCGAAATATTCTCGGACGACTTATGACGTAAGTATGAAACTGATGCGGGCGACGGTGACGCGCGATATCATGTTTAATTGCGTACAGATCGGGATTACGGCTTTGATTTTAGTGTTCTTGATGTTTGGGAGAGAATGGCTGGGGATTTCGGTCGCGACCCTGGTACTGGTGGTGAACTATGCACAGTCGATGCAGGGTGAGCTGTGGAATATTAATTCCGTACTTAAAAATGTCAATCGCGTATTCGGTGATGCACACGAAATGACCTTAATTCTCGACATGAAGGATGATGTGGTGGATGAGCCGGGAGCGAAGCCTTTAGTAATGCAGAAAGCTGAAGTAAAATTCGACAATGTTTTATTTAAATATCAGGGTGCGAAGGAGCCGGTGTTTGAAAATTTCAATCTAGAAGTACGGCCAGGAGAACGGATTGGATTAGTCGGGGTGTCCGGATCGGGTAAGACGACGCTGACCAAACTTCTGCTAAGATACGCTGACGTAAATGATGGGCAAATCACAGTGTCAGGACAGAATATCCGTGATATTACGCAGCAGAGCTTGCGTCAAAATATCGCTTATGTGCCGCAGGAGACTTCCCTGTTTCACCGTTCAATTGCGGAGAATATTGCCTACGGTAAGCCGGATGCTACTCCAGAAGAAATCGAGCGGGCCGCGAAGTTAGCCAACGCTGACGAGTTTATTCAAGAATTACCGGATAAATATGAAACTTTAGTGGGGGAAAGAGGAGTGAAGCTTTCGGGCGGACAGCGCCAGAGGATTGCAATCGCGCGGGCGATCCTGAAAGATGCGCCAGTGTTGGTGCTGGACGAAGCAACCTCGGCCCTAGACTCTGAATCCGAAGCGCTCATCCAGACGGCTTTAACACGTTTAATGAAGGGGCGCACGAGCATTGTGATTGCGCACCGTTTGTCGACGGTGGCAAGCCTAGATCGGATTGTGGTGCTACAAAATGGCAAGATCGTGGAACAGGGCAAACATCACGAGCTGCTAGAGAAGCCGCGTGGCGTTTACCACAAATTGTGGGAACGGCAGAGTGGCGCTTTCATGGAAGATTAGGAAAAAACTAGCGTAAAGCTTGACATTTTGGCAAATCTGTGCTAGAATGGTGGAGTAAAGTACAGTTCGAGGCTGCGCTATTGATTTTGATGGCCAGAGCGAACAAAAGCTTTGGCAGATTAATCGATAATGCAAGTCTCACAGCATAAAAACTAGAGGAGGGAAAAATATGCTGGAAGGTGTAAAATGGTACGATGATCTGACCGATCACGGAAGAGAGGTCATGGAGCTCCTAAAGGACAAAGAAATGTGGAAAGGCTATATACAGCCGATGGGGCTGCCGGTCCATATTTCGAAGAACGATCAGGCCGGCAGCCCCGAGACGATCGCGTTTGCTGGAGACGGCATCGTGTGGCGTCCGGATTGCCTGATTGAAGTATCGCATGATTGGTCAGCGTGCGAGACGGTCAAAATGCTTTCCTGGAGCAGAAGCTGGGCCCGCGATACAGATTATGTCTTGATACAGTATGGAGCCAGCAAAGAGTTACAAAAAGCGTTTGTGCCGTCGGTGCATGCGGAGTGCTTTAAGGGCTACCTGACGATCCAGACAATGCCGCCGCAGCGGATGCAGCGTCCGAAGGGTCTGCCCGACAGGGCTTACGACTATAACCCGGACTGGATGCAGGTTTCCAAAGTCGAGGAAGCAAATGCAGTAGTGATCTGGCTGAAATATTGCCAGCACGAGGCAAATCAGAAGGTCAGTACCTGGACGACATCCTGGAAAGATAAGTCGGAGTTTGTCGGAGCACTGCGGGACCGGATTCACGCTTTGGCAACAACTGCAAATCCGAAGGCGATTGCGGAGGAATTCGTGGTGATCCCGAAGAAATTCCTGCCGCAGCAGTTTCTGGATCTGGAGACTCAGATACAGCAGGAGGCGATCTTCGCCGATTTGGAAAATTAAGAACTTGCAGCACAGGGCTCGCCCACAATAAGGCGGGCTCTTTTTCTTGGTTTAAGTTAGCCAATGGCTGCTTACTACGTTCTTCGTAGCTCGAGATTATTGATTTTGCCAACGAGCAATCGCGTCGGCGATGACCTTTTTGGCTTCGTCTGCGCCAGCAAACTCTTTTACCTCGGTAGTACCGGGTTTTTTAAGGTCTTTGTAGTGATTGAAATGGAAGCGAATTTGCTCAATCAAGCGGTCAGGAAGATCCGCGAGCGTCTGATAGCAGTCACCGTTATTGCGATCATCAGAGACTACGGCGATAATTTTGTCGTCAACTTCGCCGTCGTCAACAAATTTCATCACGCCCAGCACGCGAGCGGTAGTGTAGATCCCGGTAGTGAGCGGCTGGTCGGTGATCAAAAGCACGTCGAGCTCGTCACCGTCTTCATCAAGAGTCTGCGGAATGAAGCCATAGTTGGTGGGCTTAGCAAAAGCGATCGGCTCGATGCGATCAAGCATAAAGCAGGCGTTTTTGCGGTCCCACTCGATCTTATGATTGCTGCCAGTCGGGATTTCTACTACGACATTAATCTCGCCGTTTTCATAATCACCGGGGGTGAGGATTTGATTAAAATCTGCCATGAATACTCCTTATTTATAAGATAATTATAGCACGCTACAGAAAAAATGCCCAGCAGTGCTGGGCCTAGGTAACGACCTGGAAATACAAGAAAAGCCCCGCCGAGAAAGTGGCGAGGCTAATCCCCTGTTAAAGTCGCACATCTGTGTCCAGAATCTGCTGTAATTCCTGCTTCAGCATGACGATGTCCTCGTTGGCCCGCAGAATAATCTGCTGCTGCTCCAGAATCTGCTGTTCGGCCTGGCGGACAATGCGCTGCTTGCTTTCGATCGTACTACGCAATTCGGCTATTTTCGCCTCTTCGGGAGTTAACTTGTCCGGAGGCGTACACAGCATAAACCTAACAGGAAATAGGATTATCAGGTAATGAAAACCCAGTTGTATAGCAAGATCGAAATAGCCAGTGAATCCGTAGCTAAGATATTCCTCGTAAGCTCCAGTGCGATAACCAAAGATTACTGCAAGATTTATGACCATGACCAGGACTACAGTGGTTGCAAGCCGGATCTGGGAAAGATGGGGCTTGAAACGGTTTGCGCGCCAAAAGTCATCAATCCACTCCGATACAAATGGACAGAACGGGCAGCAGAGTAAAATGGGGCCGATATTTCCAAAAGGTGGGCCAATAGCAGGATACCGTTCACACGGAACCCCCATAACATTGAGTGTCAAAATGGCCGCGCCCAAGGCTACTGCGAGGAATAAGAAACAGACTACCACAGTTTTGAATGTGGCAACTTTATTAAATTGTTTAAGGTTCATTCTCGTACCCTCCTCAAGAATTATTTTTGGGTGACACCCATGCTTTTATTGTACCATACTTGATCCTAGAAGTCAAGCATTTTTCATATTGGATCAGCTTTTCGGGTAAAAGATAGTATTATATATTATCAAAAAATCGCGCTATCTATTGACTTTTATAAGTATGTGTGCTATAATAGAAGGACAGGTATTGCTTTTGTCAATACTACGTGATTTTGATGCCTAGAAAAGGAGGATACGAGATGGCAAGAACCTTAATCAGGATTAATGGCATGGAGACGGCAAAATACCAGGAACTGCCGGAGCACACTAAAAAGATGCTGCTGAGTCAGCAGAAGCAGGCTCTGAAGCTGGGAGCATACTTCGAAGTCGAGGATAATGAGCTGATCTTATACTACCCGGGGTTGATGCCGGGAGAAGGCTTAGAGCAGCGAGTCTCGCTGGAGCAGCTGAATCCCCGGCATTTTATTCCGATATTACACGATGTGGGTAAGCAGCTGAGAATTCAGTGGCAGCCGCAGTACAACCGCTTGTGTGGAATGGCGGAGTTTCTCGGGCTGAGATTGACGATGCGCAGCGATGAAGTCGTGGTAACGGACACCCTCAACCCCAAGCGCGAGATGCGGTATTATTATACAGCGATCGGGTCACCGGAATATCCGGGCTTGTCACGCTTGGTAGCGGATCTTGGCGAGTGGGCATTGCTGCGGGCGCCGCATCTTCAGGTCACTTTAGAAAAAACGGAAGTCTCGGTTCTGGAATGAAGTTGAGACTGAGAAGCTCCGGCTACGGCTGGAGCTTTTTGCATAACTTAGGCCAGAGTCCGGAGGCGTGATCATTTCGCATTGTGATCATGGGGTTTCTGAGTGGGGTCGAGGAAGATCTTTTCGTGCTGGACGGCTTCGGGGAGATAGCTCTGGTCAAGGTGAAAACCGGCTTCCCATTTTTGCCCTTTACCGAAGCCGAGATCTTTCATGAGCTTGGTCGGAGCGTTGCGCAGGTGGATTGGAACTGGGCAGCCCATACTCTTGTCAGCAACGGCCTGAGCGCGCGCCCAGCCGTTGTAGGTGTCGCGGTTTTTCTTGGCCTTGGCCAGAACCACGGCAACGTGGCTCAAAATGATCCCACCTTCCGGCATACCGACACGCTCGATCGCTTCAAAACAGCTCACAGCGAGGTTGAGGGCGCCATTGCCGACTAGACCGATATCTTCGGAGGCAAAAACTACCATGCGGCGAGCGATAAACTTGGGATCTTCCCCACTCTTGACCATGCGGGCGAGATAATAGAGCGTGGCGTCAACGTCTGAGCCGCGCATGGATTTGATGAAGGCGGAAATATTATCATAATGATAGTCGCCGGACTTGTCGTACAGGGGCATTTTTTTACCAACGGCAGTTTCGACGACGGTTTTATCGACTTGGTCGGCCAGACTGAGAGAGAGCTCAAGGTCGCCCAGGGCGGAGCGGGCATCGCCAGCAGAGAGCTCAGCGATATACTCAATAGCCTCATCGGTAATGCGTTTTTCAGCGCCTTCAGCCTTGATGGCGCGTTTCAAGACTTCAATAATATCTTCCTTGCTGAGAGCTGACACCACCACCACGCGCGAGCGCGAAAGTAGCGGCGAGATGACTTCGAAACTGGGGTTCTCGGTGGTGGCACCGATCAAAATAATCAATCCCGACTCCACGTGAGGCAGGAAGGCATCCTGCTGGGCCTTATTGAAGCGGTGAATCTCGTCCACGAATAGTACAGTGCGGATTTTGAGATTCCAGTTGGTTTTGGCACGCTCGACGACGGCTTCAATGTCGGCTTTTTTGGCGGTGACGGCAGAAAGCTCGACAAAGTCGGCATTGTATTCGTGAGCGAGGATGCGGGCGAGAGTGGTCTTACCGGTCCCGGGAGGGCCCCAAAAAATCAGGTTGACTGGCTCAGCTTTCTTCACGATCTCCGTGAGAATTTTACCATCACCGATGATCGCGCTCTGCCCAATCACCTCATCCAAGGTTTGCGGGCGCATACGCTCCGCAAGGGGGATACGGTTCATAATTATATTATACCATAAAGAGAAGATAAAATGCCCCGGGATAATCCGGGGCCAGAGTTTGTTTACGAAGGACAGCCGTCAGCGAGAAAAATCTCAACATCAAAGTGCCCCTTGCGGGTCTTAGTGGAGTAGTATCCGTTCACCTTGTGCGTAGTATAACATCGCCTGCGATGAGCAGACTGCTCCATGATAATTCCCTGAATTATGAAGCTATCTCCGCTTCCATCTTCGTGCTCAAGACCCTGAATCCTAAGGGTCAACCAAGAGTCTTTTCGATCGTGGGATAAGAACGCATACAATTCCTGCTGTTTTGCATCCCGAGCGTTCGCCAGCGAGACCTTGAAACTGGGATAAAACGGGCTGCGTTCATGGAACGCATACGCTAAGGCTGTGATCAGGTCCATTTTAGATGGACCTTCGGTGACACTGAGTTTCAAATTCTTCTTGTACAACATACGCTGTACCTCCTTAATGTACTCCATCAAAATGATGGGTGGGGTGCATACGCTACCCTTATTATCATTGTATCACAGACTGGTAATTTTGTCAATGGTTTGGTTTCTGATACTCCTAGCTTTGTCAAGGGCTGACCATTTTAGCTGAGTTGGGCAGCAATTGAAGTAATTTGAGGCAGGAAATGCTGATAATTCTCCACTTTAGTAGCGAGCAGTAGCGAATTGGAGAGAAGAAAACGCAGGAATTTAATCTCGCGAGAGGATATATCACCAGATGAATAAGTTTTGAAGCCTTGCTCGGAATTATCCCAGATATAGCGCTCTTCGGGGACAAGTTTGGCGCCATTTATATCATATATGAGATTAAGCTCCTCCCCGCCAATGCGGCGTAAATTTAATAAAAACCAGGTATGGACTAATTCGGCGTCGAGGCCGCGATTGAGCCCATCGAGACTTTGGGAGAGCAACGAGAAGTGCTCGGGGCTAGTGATTTGCTCAGCGGCGCGATCGATTTTTTTCAAAAAGGTGGCTGCGAGCTCGAGGCACGAAACATCAGCGATGATATTATGATAAAAATTCAACATTTTGGCACTAGTGAGCGTGCCGAGAGAGCCGCGGCCTTGATGAATTACTACGTCAGAAACCGTGAAAAGTTCGATGCCTCCGGCGAGACGGGATTTTTCCTTGCGCACGCCGCGCGCAAGGACAGAGACCTTGCCGGTGGGCGTGAGAAAATTGAGAATCCGGTCGGATTCGCCGTAGTTGGTCCGACGTAAGACGACGGCGCGCGTACGTAGATCGCTAGGCATCGGCAGGTTCATCCGGTGTGGGGGTTTCTGAGGCGGCTGCAAGTTTTTGGTTCAAAGCGGCAATATTGGACGGCGGACTAGCGTCGAAAACAGGAGAGGGAGCGGACGGGGTTTGGGGGTCTGAGGCGAGAGCATTGATCACGGCGAGCTGGATATCTTCGGGGGTCATGGTGGATTTTTGCAGCACCTGGACGACGCCGTAGTGCGAGAGGTTACGATTACTAAAGTCTAACGATGAAATCAAGACAACAGGGATGCGCGCAGTATCTTGATAAGAGATTAATTCATTCAAAAAAGTAAAACCGTCCGGACCGTCAAGCAAAACGTCAAGCAAAATCACATCTGGGAGCTGCTGGCTAATTCCCTGCATAGCTTCAATGGCGTTGTGAAAGACCTGAGCGGCGGGCGAATTGGACGCCGCACGTACGGACAGAGCAATGCACTCTGCCATCGTCATATCGTCTTCAATAATATATACTAAGCTCATAATTCCTTTCTGCTAAATAAACTTGCTTGATGTGAAACTGGGAGATTGACGAAGAAACTAGTGCCGTCACGATGACGGATGGCGCCAAGCTCAGCGCGCATATGGTGGGCAAATTGGGTTACAATGTAGAGCCCGAGACCAGAACTGCCGGGGCGCATCGCGATACTGGTGGGCTGAGATAGACCGCCGTGTTGAAATTCGCGCCATATCTTAGTGGGCAGGGCGGGGCCGAAATCGCGTACTCGAATCTGGATATAATTCTGGCGGTCCAGTACTCGCAGCTCGCTAGGGGTATTATCGCCAGCGTAATGCAGGGCGTTGGCACAGAAATTATAAATAATGCTATAGAGCAGGTCACGATTAGCGATGGCTAGACGTGAGCGATTGGCGTAGTGCTGCGAGAGACGGCGATCAGCCTGAGTGAAGAGCGGGGTGAGCTCACGCACAACCGATTCACAAACGCCACGCACTCCCACTGGCTCCATGGTGAAATGACTATCCGCGAGACGCGAAATTTTGGTCAAATCTTCCACTTGGCGCAAAGCGCGTTCGGAAACTTCGACGATCTGGGATTCTAGATGTGCACGTGATCCGAAACGTTCCGCCTCGGGGAGACTCAGAGCAAGCTGACGCAGGAGACAGAGAGGAGCCTTAAGCTCGTGCGCCGCCACTAAAATACCGTCAGTCATTACCTCGCTTGTCATCTTAGATCTATTTTAGCACAGAATGCTAGTGAAAGAGGAAAACTGGGACAGGACTACTCGACAAAAGTCACGGTATCGAGAAGTTTATAATATTCGTCAGCGAAGAGCTCGGCGTCAGTCTGAATCAAGACAGTCTTATCGCGTAGCTTAAAGATGGCGAGAATACCATGAATGTCGTTAGGGAGCTCGCCGGTATAGACGTTGGCCACGGCGTTACCAATGTTGCGGGTGACGACGTTGAGGCGACCATTACGAACGTAGGAATCGTAGTTACGCACGACACTGTCAAAGGCTTTGTCTTGGATTGTGACACGCAAGGCGTTAATGGTGCGAGCACTGACGGGCTGAACTTCGCCAGGATTGAGATAAGCTTCAAAATCACCACCGTTTGAGGCGTCTTTGGCAATATAAACATTCCAGGTCTTCGGATATTCAAAGCCAAGGCTACCGTAGTCAGCTGGACCCATGAAGCTCTTGTACGGATATTTCTCGCGCTCGAGGAAGTCCTTTTCGAGCTGGGTGGTGTTTTCAGAAACGGCCACGGCTACGGCGGCGTCAATTTGACCATCGATGTCGGTCTTGACGGTGTCCCATTCAATGTATTTCCAGATGAATAGACCAATAAAAGTCACAGCTAGGAGGCTCGTGACGACCAAGATGATCATCTCAATTAGACCGCGATAGGATTTGCGGGGAGGGGGGATAGGCGAAGACTTAGGGGTCGAGGCAAGGGGAGTAAGCGGAGTAGGGCTAGCTGCGCTGCCGGGAGCGGCTGGACCAAAAGGTTGCGCGGCGGCGGGAGCCACGACGCTGCCGGAGGGGGTACTAGTAAGGTTAGGAGTCGAAGCCGGCGATGATGCGGTGCTAGCAGATGGAGTAATAGAAGTACTGGGCGCAGTTGCCCCAGGGACAGCTACGTTAGGCATAACTGGATTCGTTGGGTCAGGGCCAACGGCGGGAGTCGGTGTGCTAGGAGCACCTGTGGTGGGTGGCTGATTCTGCATATGTTTATTATAGCGCATGATTTTGCGAAATGCAAATCAAAATTAACAGACTTCCTCTACTCTTTGGTAAAATCGGCCAGGACTTCCACTTCGTTTTTGAGGGTTTTGAGGTCGTTTTCGATCTCGCGAGAAAGCTCGATGGCGGATTTATATTTAGTGATGGCTTGATCTAGCGTAAAGTTGTCGCTATAGAACCATTCCGTGGCAGCATCCAGCTGAGCAAGTTTGGTTTCGAGAGTGGGTTTAGGATTTTCGGGGTTTGACATGAGTAACCTTTGCAGTTAAAGTTTGATCTTGAGTGATAATATTGAGGGTTTCGCCAGGCGAAAGTTTGCCGCTGATGATAGCATAGCCACGGCGGAGGGTAGCTTCGGGACTGAGCGAGGTCAGAAGTTTCTCGGAAGCTTGAATATGCTGTAAGTTGAGCTCAATGTGATGGAGAATTTCTGACGCAATGTCGGACATTTGGCGACGAGTCGCAAGAATAGCGTCGTCAAGGGCAGCAGTGAGGCGCTGTTTGGCGCGCTGAAGCTGTAGCCTAGTCTGCTCGAGGACGGCATGGCGGTCGCGAACTAGCCATTCGGCGGCATTGGAGGGTGTGGAAGCGCGCACATCGGCGGCGAGGTCGGCGAGACTTTCGTCGATTTCGTGACCGATACCAGTAATCACTGGAAGCCGGCTGGCGGCGATAGCGCGGACCAAAGCTTCATCATTGAAAGCTGATAAATCGTCCGCGCTACCGCCGCCACGCAGAATTGCGATGACTTCGACCCCGCCACGTTGATTGAAGTATTCGAGAGCCCGGATGATCTGATCAGGCGCCGAGAGGCCCTGGACCTGAGTATTAATCGTGAAAAGTTTGAGACCTCCCCAGCGGTTGTTGAGAATTTTGAGAAAGTCAAGATAGCCAGCTGCATTGGTGGAAGAAATGATACCAATAGAGGTCAAAGAGGTCGGAAGGGCGCGTTTTTTGGCCGGGTCGAACAAGCCTTCGGCAGCTAGTTTGCGTTTTAAGAGCTCGAAGTTCTTCTTGATGCTGCCCTCACCCACGGGACGGATTTTTTGTACAGTAAGTGAGAATTTGCCCCACCGGGTGAGGCGCGGAGTGGCACGAACCTGAACCCGCATGCCGTCGCTCAAAGCGACGCTGAGCTGAAAAAGCGGCATGAAGCAACTGATGCTAGATTCACCTTCTTTGAGATCGAAGAAGACCCATTTGCCTTGATTGACTTTGAAACTTGCCACTTCCCCCTCAACGATGACGCCGGTGAAACCGTATTCTAAGGTTTGATTACAGACCTCGATGAACTCAGAAACGGTGAATTTGGGCTCAATGGTCATTTTCGAGGGCAGACTTTTCTTTGCGACCAATTTTGGAGATTGAATGTTGGTAAAAACCATAGCCGCTAATGATGGTGCTAGCCAGGACAATCACACGGGTCATCAAGACTACGGTGCCCGCTAGCGAGACGGAGACACCGAGGCTGACCATAATGCCCGCCATACCCAGCTCATAGAGACCATACGGCACGATCGCGCCCATAACTGATCCGATAGCTTCGCCAATCATGATTTGAGGCAGGATTTCCGGCGAACCGAGGCTGGCGGCGACAATCCAATAGGTAGCAATTTCGAGAAAACTATAGAGGATTCCCCACGCAATGGGGGCAAGGAGCATGCGTTTGTGACGGCGGGCAGTCATCAGATCGCCGTGGATATCAAAGAGATATTTGTCTACGACTTCGCGACGCAGAATCTCAGGCTTGCGACCAAAGGTGAGGTGACGCACCAACCAATTGACGAAACTGGTGCCGGTTTTGACAAACCAAGTGATACGTTTTTCGCTACTTGCGACCACCACGATGAGAACGATCGCAGCGATAATTCCAACGCTGAGCAAGGCGGTCACCCAAATCACCCAAGAGCCGCTAGCAGGAACGCCGCCCATAATCAGAAGTGCCAGGATAGCAAGGATCGTCTGGAGCTGGTTAGCACAAATGGTGATGACGTAGCGCAAGACATACATGAAGCTAGACTGGCCGGCGGTCGCGCCGAAGGGCTTGAGTCGCCAAGTGATGTAACCTAGTCCGCCAAGCCCGCCGGCCGGCACGGCGTGATTGACGAAATTTAGCTCCAGAGAGACCCGCATGAGGGTCCAGGCGGAAATCTTTTTAGCATCCTTTTTCGCGCGCATATAGGAGAAGAACATTTGCCCGCAGCAATAATACATAAAAAGCTGCTCCGGAATCAGAAGCAGCAGGACGAAGATATTAGTCTCACCAAGATGCTGAATCGCCTCCATAATGTCGCCAAAATTTTGATAAACTACATAAATAATCAGCGCGAGCGTCAAAACGCTCAACACTGTACGAAATGACAAGTGAAATCGAGATTGATTTTTACCCATAATTTGAATTATAGCATAAGATGTCTGACTTGAAACAAGGATTGTGAAAAAGTGTCATTTTGACGTCATCTGACATTCCGCTATTGACTTTTTAGCTTAAGTGTGCTATAATGGAGAGAGTGGGTAGAAATACCCTTGTTTTGGTATGCTCTAAGCCGCAAAATAGAGTGGAGATAGAGCAATTATGTACTTTAAAAAGGAGGAACGGAATGAAAAGCGTAACTGAAATCATGGAAGAGCTGGGAATAAATCTCAGGACGCGCTATGGCGTAAAAAACGATCCGCCCAGCCTATGGAATGTACTGGACTACATGGAAGGAGGGAGGTGGCAGATCGATGCGCCGGAGGATTATATGAAACTCCGCAAGACCTATCTGAAAACCATCCATGCAATCACTCGGGCGGCGGAGTTTTATTGGCCGTTTGAGGAGCCGAAACCGGGATATGAGGTACTGGAAGAGAGCGGGTTTATTGTGCCGCATCTTTTAGATTTAATGCAGTATGCCTGGCTCGATCTGTCACATAAAGATGAACGCCAACTCTACACGCATGTGACTCAGGGATTGAACCAGCGTTCATTGCATTTGTTGACCCTAATGGCAGCCGTGCATCATCTGATCGTCTGGGAGGTACACCAGGACGTGTTGAGGGAGGCGCATAAGAGACTAAGCGCTGCACATGACGAAGCGTACACACACTATGCCTTCATGAAGCACCAGGTGGCACAGAAGCCCTGGAGGTCTTTCTTCGACGGGGATCGGCAGCGGCGCAAAGAAGTTAAACGCACTTGTGAAAAGTACGAACAGGCCATGTATGAGGTACGGCGGAAACTGCATGGGATGATGCGATATGAGATGCTGCCGATCTTGAGGTACGTTTATCTGCCGGCAACTTTTCCGGATGATTTGATCGCAGGCAAAACTGTGAATGAAGTGCCGGGAAGTTTGTTGAGCATGAGGAATGGGATCTTGCAGATCAGCTTGGATGATTCGAGGCTGCGTTCTTATACCGAGCAACTGCCGAAGGACTGGAGGGAGACCGTAAAGACTTTGGTTTATACCAATTATATCGATCCGGATGGATACGTATTGACTGGGCTGGATGGAGTAGATCTGATCAATAAAATTTTAGGCACGCCGGGATTTGAGACTGGATGTAGTCTCTGGAAACAGGTGGTCGAGGCGTATTTCAACCTCGGTGATGAAGAATAGTTCCCTTCTCTTCTTGGACGAAAGCACCCCTCCTCGGAGGGGCTTTTTGTGTCGAGGTATGGTATAATATAAAATATATGAGATATCTTGCAGTTTTGGGGCGGCAGCCGAAAATATCGATCGTGGAGCTTGAGAGTCTGTACGCTCGGGTGAGCCCGGTAGATCCGGAGTGGCGACTGGCTGAGTTTGAAATCAAAACAGCTGCCGCCCCAACTTTGCATCGACTGGGAGGCAGTCTGAAGCTAGCCGAAGAACTGACGGAGCCAATTTACGAATTCCTCAAGAGTTTACCGAGCGATAGGAAGATCACACTTGGCGTGTCGGATTATTCCAAAGGGGCCACTGCGTTTAGGGCTCAAGGTGAGGCTTTGAAATTAAAGCGCTTCTTAGCTAAATCGGGGCGAAGCGTGCGGGTAGTACCAAACAAAGAAGCCGTGATTTCGACCGCGACTAGCTATCACAATCATCTTTTCACTTCAACTAAAATTGAGCTAATTAAATACGAGAAGCGTTTTTATCGAGTCATCGCGGTACAAGATATTGATTCCTATACTAAGCGTGATCAGGCTCGACCAGCACGTGACGCCAAAGTGGGGATGTTGCCGCCGAAGTTAGCGCAGATTTTGATCAACCTTTGCGGTGATTTACCGCAGGGGGCACGAGTATTGGATCCATTTTGCGGGACGGGGGTAGTGTTGCAGGAGGCAGCGCTGATGGGGTACACGCCCTATGGCACCGATATTAATGAACGAATGGTGGAATATAGTCGCAAGAACCTTGACTGGTTACGGTCTGCTGTTTGCGAGGGTCACCATTCTCGAGAGTCGGGGAGCCTCTCAAAATCGAATCCCTCGCTCTGCTCGGGCCGTGATTTTGACCCGGCTCAGCCGGAAAATACTCTCGAGGAATTGGTGAACCCTTTGACGCGACAGCAGACCATAATCACTCAAGGTGATGCGACGAAGTTTCGGTGGCAGCCGCCAATTGACGCGGTGGCGTGCGAAACGTATCTCGGGCAGCCGATGTCGCTGCCGCCAGCTGAGATCAAGCTGAAACAAGAAAAACAGGTTTGCAAACAGATCGTGCTAGGGTTTTTGAAGAACCTGTTAGAACAGATTCAGTCAGAAACGCCAGTCACGATCGCGGTGCCGGCGTGGCTGAGACCGGACGGGCACTACGAAAGGCTGAATATTCTTGACGAAATTCAGAATCTGGGCTATAATGTAAAGAGTTTTAGGAATCTGGGACAGGAGGACCTATTATACCACCGTGATGGTCAGGTCGTGGCCCGAGAAATAATAGCATTAAGGAAGAAATAATATGTCACATGTCAAAGCTGGCGGTACCGCCAAGAACATCCATAACAATGCTGGGCAGAGGCTTGGCGTGAAGCGATTCGGTGGACAAAAAGTCAAAAATGGCGAAGTTTTGGTCCGCCAAACTGGTGCTACCAAGATCGCTGGTCCGGGCACTTACATGAGCCGAAATTTCACGATCCATGCCGCCAAAGATGGCGTAGTCACCTTCGTGAAGACTAAAAAATGCCATTTTTCTGGCAAAAGTGTGCCTCGCGTGCGCGTAGAAGTGCGCTAGGAGTAAAATCAATAAAAGTCAAAAGGCCTGGTTGAACCAGGCCTTGATAGGTTAGAGAGTTAGACGTGAGAGTTCTTGAGCGCGTTTAAACGATTATACTGCCGCTGGAGAAGCAATATTCTCACTCCAAGACACATCGCATAAAACCACAATATAACCACCCAGACCAGTGCGATTTGTCCGACAGCCAGACTGAGTATGACCTTGTGATATTCACGCAGGTTGAAGGCCCAATCTCTGAGAATCTCGTTGGAAACATAACCATTAACAGTGAATATCTGCTGACATTCGCCCCCGGATTCTCCTGTCATCCAAACCCAATAAGTAAATTCAGCTTCTGCCTCGTCTGGATGACTGCCGAGCCTGTATTCTACCTGGTCATTGTCATTGGCTTTAACGATTGGCTCCGTTGATTGTATCTTTAGTGATTTTGTTGAGGTCGATATGCCATTTCCTACCCCCTCCAAACCGATCATCACAGGTGCCCCTCCATCGGGATCAATCATAAAAGTTTCAGCCTGATCTTTGAGATATTGGTCAAGGTTGGTCATCCGAACGTCGATCATCCAAAGAGATGACTTGCCTGTTATCGCATCTTTCAGCACTTTCAGCGGTTTTTCATACGAAACCGCCATAACCTCTATGTCCAGTTCTGTGCCGTAGCTGCTAGTTTCGGAGGCTTCCAGGGCGATCCACCCCATTCCATCATTAAAATAGTTGAGAGTACTGTAGAAGTGCACCATATAAATGGTCGCTGGGACTGCGATTGCACTGGTTAAAACCATGAATAGCAGTGTTTTTCGCGGTGTGTTCCGCCGTAATATGCTACGCCCCATGCTCAATAATGCCTTTACTTTTGCTTTCATATTTTCCTCCTATTCTTGAAAGCGACGTCATACTATCTCTTAAAATGCCAGGATTAGCATCGACGATCTGAGAGACAGTGACGCCATTGTCCTTATACTTTCATTGTAGCACACTTTTGCAAAAATGTCAATGGTTTTTATGATTATTTAAGGATTTGGCAAGACTTTTTCCGTCATTTTGTCGTAAAAGCAGACTTACCCTTGTTCTACACCGGTAAACTCTGTTGTGAAATTTACAACATTCTCAAGAGGGATGAAAAACGGGAGCAGGTGTGATATACTATAAACATGAGCAAGATTTTGATCGTCGGGAATGTGTTAAAAGATGTCTATCTGAAGCTGGATGAGCGACAGAATGAGTTTGAGCAGGACGAGCATGGCATTAATTGGCTGGAGTTAGGATTTAACGGAGAGGCGCATAGTTTTTTCCGGAGGACGAGCGTCTACGGCGGCGCTGCGGTGTCGCTTGCAGTACTGAGTAAGCTCGGAATTGACGCGGGAATTTTGAATTCCAAAAGCGAGATCAAATCAGGCGAAATCATCTGGGCGAACGACCCGTCAGGATACCGCTATATCTTGTCGCACAAGGGTGGAATTACGTATTTCGTGCCGAGCGAGCGCAAACCGACCGATTGGTCGATGCCGAGTGGGAGGCCAGAATGGATTCTAGTAGACCGCTCGACGGTGGTGTCGGCACGTCTTGTAGATGAGCTGAAGAATTTTATGAAGTTTTCCCCAAGCACAAAACTGGCAGTGCACGCCGAAAAGCACGCTACGCCAGACGGACAGCGCCTGGCGGAGATGGCAGATGTGCTCTTCGTCGAAGATGAGCCGCCGGTGCATACAGACGAAAAGATCGTGGACAAAATCGAGTTAGATAAGCCGAATACGCAGCTGGTCTGCCGCATCAGCCCGAGGAAGCTGTATTTGAGCGACGCGGAGGAGAGCTGGAGTCTGGACCGGACGGATATGATGACGCATCTGACGGTATATTCTACGATCGTGGCGACGATTTTGGGCGTGATCGCAGTGGGCGGGACGCCGGCCGATGCTCTCTTGTGGGCAAAATTAAATGCGGAGAACGCCACGCTAGAGTCGGTGTTGTCAGCGGAGAAATTGCAGGAGCTGGCCAAGGAAGAGCTGACAAAACGGGCGGATCTCAAGCTAATCACACGCTCACTGATGACTTCGGGTAAGGGGATTCTGGCGGCGGACGAATCGGAGAAGAGCTTGATGCGGCGGTTTGAGAAGTTTGACATCGCGTATACCAGGCAGCGGGCGCAGGAATTCTATCGGATGATCTTTGCCACGCCGAACATCCGAGAATACCTCAACGGAGTGATTTTGTCCGAAGAAACTGCACAGATCAAGCTGCCGAATGGACGAAATATTTTGGAGAGTTTGACGGATCGAGGGATTATCCCGGGGATTAAGGTGGATCTGGGGTTACAAGCCATGGCACGGTCGGACGAGACACACACGCTGGGCGAGGAGGGCTTGGCGGGGCGGCTGCGGACTTATTATGATAAGGGGTTCCGTTTCGCCAAATGGCGGGCGGCGTTTACGATTGGTAAAGAGAAGCCAGGATTTTTCGCGGTGGAACAAAATGCGGACGAGCTGGCAAATTTTGCGCGAGAATGTCAGCTGATCGGGATTGTGCCGGTAGTGGAGGTGGATATTCTGAGAGATGGTGCGCATCCGATCGAAAAATCCGCCGAGGTGACAGCGCGAGTGCTGGACCGAGTGTTTGAGAAATTGGCCCAGCGGCACGTGGTACTCGCGGGCTGTATCCTGAAAATAGGAATGGTGATTAATGGTGAAAAATCAGAGATCGTGGCGACACCCGAAGATATCGGTGTAGCGACGGCAGCGATTTTGAGACATGCGGCGCCGAAATATTTGGCTGGGATTTGGCTACTAAGTGGTGGACAAGATCCAAAAACGGCTACGAAGAACCTAACCGCGATTATGCAAAATTCCCCGTTCCCTTGGCCGATGACTTTTGCGTTTTCACGAGCGCTGGAGGAACCGGTCTTGGCGACCTGGAAGGGCAAACAGGAGAATATCAAGGCGGCGCAAGCGGCGCTGATGCGTTACTTGGCGGCGGATGCCGATGCACTGCACTATGCCGAAGTCCAGCCGCGAGGCAATATGGGCGCGCAGCGGATTGGGGTGTGGGTGCAATAAGAAAATAGGCCCGAGGCTATGCCTCGGGCCGGGTTGATAGAGTTAGTGGCGAAAAGGTGACTACAGCAACCGGCTTTCTTCGAGGAAGACGCTATATGTTGCTACGCCTGTTTCCTCGTTGATACCGTTGTCTTCTTTGCGTGTCGCTTCGATGAGATAGGTCGCTTTTTTGGAGCAAGCAAAACAGTAAAAGTACTCTACGAAGAGGTCTTTGTACTCAAGCAAGAAGCTATACTTTGCACGCCTTTTGAGTCTTCCATCCTTCTTGCGACGCTGTTCTATAACATCGAAGCGCATCTCTGTTGTAGTGAACCACGTCCAGACTAGACCGTGTTTCATGTCATTATCAAGACCACGCCCATGTTCGATGTGCGAACGGTTGAGAGCGATGATTTCTGGGTTAGCCACAACAAAGATAAAACCACCGCACGTAGGACAGCAGCGCACAAATTTCCAGCTCTGACTTTGACCTTTGAGCGCCTGAATGATGATGGGCGGGACATCCTCATCAGTATAATCGGACCTTAGCGAATTCCAGAATTCTGCTTCCAGTTCTTCCTTGTCAGGGGAGTCTTTAGAGATTGGTGGGGGAGCCAAGATCAAAGATGGCGCCTCGAGCTCTTCGCGCGTAGGGTTGTCCGACTCGTGAATCGCATAGTGTCCATCACGTCCTATCCCTTGAGGCGAATAACATAATGTTACACCTTATACTTTCATTGTAGCATACTTTAGCGAAAATGTCAATAGTTTTTATGATTATTTGTGAGTTTGGCCAGAAAATAGCCCCTTGAAGAGGCTATTTATGCGCTGATAGCGAGGAATTATTCGGACTTTTCGGTAGATTCTGGAGTCTCTGGAGATTCCTCAGCAGGTGTGGCAGCGTCTTCGGCTTTCCGAGCAGCAGCTTCGACGGCGGGATCATAAACGTTGACGATGACCGTGGCTGGGTCAAGCTCTTTGCTGGCCAGCTCGACGCCGGCAGGCAGGATGAGGTCGGCGATAGTGAGCTTGTCGTCGGTAGTGGCAAGCTTGGCGCCATCCACCGTGAGCTCCTCAGGCAGATCGGAGGGCTTGGCCTTGATTTCAATCTCTTCGAGCACTGGCATGAGGACATAGTGGAGCTTGGCGGCTTCGGAAGCGTCAAAACCGGTGACTCTGATCGGAGTGGTGGCTTCGACGACTTCGTCGGCAGAGATAGCTTGAAATTCAACATTCATAATACGGCGACTGACCGGATCAATCGCAACCTGCTTGACAATGGCAAGCTGAGGCTGACCAGAGAGCAGCAGCTCGACCGGGGAGTGATACCCGGCTTCGCGAAGGACTTTTTCGGTGGCGTTGTAAGCGGAAGAGGTCAAGACTGGATCTCCAGCACCATAGACGACGGATGGAATCTGACCGGCAGCGCGGAGAGGTTTGAGCTTTTTGCCTTCGGCGGTGCGATTTTCCAAAACTAATTGATTTGACATAGAGTAATGCTCCTTTTCTGAAAATATAGAGTTATTATAGCATATATCTGGAAAAAGGTGAAGACCTTGAGGTCAGGCATCTTCGAGTGCGTCGATTCCGGGAAGATCCTGGCCGGCGAGGAGCTTAAGAGCGGCGCCTCCTCCCGTAGAGATGAGCGAGAAATGCAGATCGGGCTTATCGGCGGCGATCCCCTCGACAAACCCGGCAGTGTCACCACCACAGATAATGGAGGTCTGGGTAGGGTTCTCACCGAGGAGCTCGGTGAGGATGGTGGACGAGGTGGCATAGGCGGCGTCCTCCACCTTGCCGAGTGTGCCCGCCCAGAGCACGGTGGACGCCGCCTGCACCATATCCGTGAGCCGCATGGTAGCGAGCGGACCAATGTCGAGTTTGGCGCCAGTACTGTCAGTATCAAAATCTTCGGCGACGTAAACTTTGGGGTCAGAAGAGGTATAACCATCGGCGGCAATTTTGCCGCCGACAAAAATCTGATCGGCGAGCGGCAAGAAGTGCTCGATCAGGGGCATTTTGTCGGAGACTTTGGCGCCGCCGATCACGACCACAAAGGGATGCGCTGGATCCTGCATAGCCTGCTCTAGGGTTGTGACTTCTTTTTCGAGCAATAGTCCCGCCACTGACGGTAACAACTGCGTAATGGCGCTGGTTGAAGCATGGGCGCGATGAGTGACGGCAAAACCATCCTGCACAAACAACTCGGCATGAGTAGAGTCAACGATTTCTCGCGCATAATCTTCGGAATTAGCCTCTTCTTCGGGAGAAAAACGGAGGTTTTCGAGCAACAAAATGCCGCCTTCGGGCAAGCTGTCGACAGCCATTTCGACTTCGGGGCCGGAAACTTCGTCTACGAAGTTGACGGCCCGACCCTCGAGCAGCTCGGCTAGGCGCTCTGCGACTAGCCGGAGTGACAAGCGTCGCTCCGGGCGACCGTCAGGCCGCCCGAGGTGCGAGAGGAGAATAATTTTGGAGGCGCCATGGGCCAAAAGATACTGCAAGGTCGGTAGGCTGGCTTGGATGCGAAAATCGCTCGAAATCCGCAAAGCCTCGCTGGCTTTCCGAGACCCTGTCCCAGCCTCCCCGGCGGTCACGCCTTCAGCTACAGCTTCAAGTGGCACATTATAATCTGTGCGCACCAGAACAATTTGCCCTTTGACATTGACGTCGCGCAAGGTTTTTTTATGAAACATATACCTCCTTATGTTTAGTCCCCCTACTTGGCCATAGCCTCAAATTGAGATGCGGCGTAAACGAATGGTATCGGTGCCGGCCACATCGCGATCACCAGAGACAATCACAACCTCGACATGCTTACGGCCCGAGCGAGGAGTCAAAGTACCATTCTCAACTAGCTCCTTCGCAAGATCAAAGCCAAATTCGGGAGAAAATTCACGTACATAGGCACGGTTGCCATAGAACAATGAAAGCTGATTAGCCACGCGTTCATTGGGGGTGACGGAATAGATCGGCAGGGCGGGACGCTGAGCCGACATAGCGCGTGCAGTACGGCCAGAAGCGGTCTGGCAGATAATAGCATCAGCTTCGACGTGAGCCGCGATTTTGGCTGCAGCTTCGGCAATTGCGTCATAGTCAGGGGTGCCACTCTGGGGATCCTGCGGAATAGGTGTAATCTCAGCGTGATCCTGGACATAATTAATCACATTGCAGATTTCTTTGATAGTCTCCAGCGGATATTTACCCATGGCAGTCTCTTCCGAGGTCATCACAACATCGGCACCCTGGATCACAGCATTCGCCACATCACTAACTTCGGCGCGAGTCGGCATAGGATTATCAACCATGGTACTCATAGTCTGAGTAGCGACGATACAGACCTTGGCGTGCTCACGACACATACGAATCAGCTTGCGCTGGATGATAGGCACAATTTCAGCGCCCACTTCATAACCCATGTCACCACGCGCTACCATAATGGCATCAGCAGCTTTGACGATTTCTTCGAGGTGCTCATCGTTCATGACAGCGTTTTTGGTCTCGATCTTGGCAATAATCTTGGCCTGAGAACCACGTTCATCGAGCATGCGACGGAAGGTGCAGATATCCTCAGCTTTTTGAATGAAGGAAAGCGCCACATAGTCAAAATCGCGCGATACTCCCCAATCAAGGTCGCGAATGTCTTTTTCTGGGAAAATATCCCCGCCAAAATCTGTGTCAGGAAGATTCAAACCCTTGTTGCTATTGACAAATCCCTTGTTTTCGGCAGTCAGTCGAATCGCAGTATCTGAGAGAATCTCCTGGACGTGAGTGCGGATTTTGCCGTCGAAAATGTAAACCGGATCACCAACTTTGACCTTAGCAGCTAGATTATATTGAACCGGCAAGGTGAGGCCACCATCGTGTTCCTTTAGGGCATAGTCGAGAATGATATCATCGCCCTCGTTGATGTCAAGATAGTTGTCTTTGATCTGACCAAGGCGAATCTTGGGGCCCTGGAGATCTTGAACAATCGCCACGTGCCGGCCATATTTATCAGCGGCTTTGCGAATCCAACCAATAAATTCATCCATTTTTTCGTAAGTGCCGTGGGAGAAATTGAGACGGCAGTTATCGAGACCGGCAGCAATCAGCTGATCGATCATCTCTTCGCTATCAGTAGCGGGGCCGATTGTGGCCAAAGTTTTAGTGCGTTTAAATAAATTACTCATGCGCTCAATTATAACATATCACAGAGGTTTTGGGAAAAATTGTTTTTTGATAATTGTTATGGTAAAATGGAGTTATGAGGAAGTCGTCTGCGTATAGAGAATCGGTGTCGTCGGAAAGGTGGCTGTTGCTTTCGATCGTGGCGGCTTGCGTGGTAATGGTCTCAATTGCTTTGCTGCTGGAAACGCGGGATACGCCGCGGGAAAAGGCGGAGAAGCAACTAGCGACGCTGTCGGACGATTATTATATTGAATACCTTTATCCGCGTTTGCTGGGGAATTTGAGCAATAACCCGGCGGAGGTACTAAGCGAATTCACAGAGACAGGCGTGCCGGTGACCTATTTACGCCAACTACTGCATTATAATGATGATGAGCACGCCGAGATGAGTGAGACTTTTGCGGAAATTGATTGTGACACGAATATGACTGGGGTGAAATATTACCCGGTTGAGCCTTATGGGCCACGAGATTATAAAATCACTTATACCTGGAGCTGCGAACAGGAGCGCGAAGCGGAGGAAAAGGCCAAAAACAAGAATACCGGGCGGGTAGAAAAGATCGAAAAGCCAGAGGATGCGCCCCAGGAGTCAGAGAATACGGATTCCGGCCCATAAGATTAGTAGAAAATCTCCTCTTTTTGTGATATAATGGGGTCAATTTAATTGAGGAGCTATTATGGCGCTATTAGTGGTGTTGTTCACCCTAGTGATCATGGTGATTATTCCAGGGGTAAGAATTATTAATCAATACGAGCGAGGTGTGGTACTGAGACTGGGGAAATTTTCGCGGATTCTGAATCCAGGGTTTCGGGTGATTTTGCCATATATTGACAAAATGATCAAAGTCGATGTACGCACGACACCGATGGATATTCCGAAGCAGGAAGTGATCACGCGCGACAACGTGACGGTAAATGTCGACGCGGTGGTCTATGCGCGGGTGATTGATGCGCAGAAGGCGGTGCTCGAAACTACAAATTATGCTTATGCGACGAGTACTTTCGCACAGACGGCCCTCCGGGATGTGACAGGTAACTTTGATCTGGATGAGATCTTGTCGAAGCGAGATGAAATTTCGGCGCAGATTCGAGAGATCGTGGATACACAAACTGATAGGTGGGGGATTGACATCGAAAGCGTGAAATTGCAAAACATTGAACTACCGGCCGACATGAAACGCGCCATGGCGAAGCAAGCTGAGGCGGAGCGTGAACGCCGAGCAGCGATCATCTCAGCAGAAGGTGAGAAGAGCGCCGCGGCGGCCGTGGCGGAAGCTGCCAATATGTTGGCACAAACTCCTGGTGGCTTAAACATCCGCACGTTGCAAACCTTGGAAAAAATCAGCACAGACCCGTCGCAAAAGACAGTGATCTTGCTGCCGACGGATTTGACAGACAAAGTGTCGTCGATGATGCGGTAATAATTCCCTGTCGGGGGTTGACTGAGGCCGTGATTTTTGGTAGAATGAAGTCACGGCCTCTTAGTATAACGGTTAGTACATCGGGTTTTCATCCCGACAACGCGGGTTCGACTCCCGCAGAGGTCACCATACCAGAGCCAGAAGAAGGCTCTTTTTTGTTGTTCATAACAGAGTAAAGAGGGCCGATTTGGCCGTTCCACAACTTGATTAATCGGAATGGTTTTTAACTTGTCGCATGATGGCCAGGATAATCCCTATCACTGTCATGATGATTATAAAGCCGATACCG
This sequence comes from uncultured Candidatus Saccharibacteria bacterium, assembly GCA_947367795.1. Classification (GTDB taxonomy): domain Bacteria; phylum Patescibacteriota; class Saccharimonadia; order Saccharimonadales; family Saccharimonadaceae; genus Nanosyncoccus. Next base: position 3,847 of record CANBER010000007.1, on the reverse strand, counting down.
CTCCAGAGCGCAAACTGAAAAACGAGCTGAAACCAGAAGTCGCCGCTATGCCCACCAATCCAGAACAAAAGTAAAATGAAACTGATAAAAGCCCACCAGAGCAAAGTCAGAGCTATTGAGCCAAAAATTGCCGATGCCAGCGTCAGCGGCTCATCGCCTGGTATAGACGAGTGTTGACTGGAGGACGCCAGGTTATCGTCACAGAGGCTAGGATACAAGTCTTTATCATTCCAAAAATCGTAGGCTTGCTTGCCGCTAGAATACCCTTGCCTATAGTCCAGATCACTGGAATTCATCGCCGCATTGTGACGTCCCGCCTGATAGCCCGCCTCATAATCATCTTTGGACATGTCAAATACTGCCGGTTAGCGCGCCAAACCAGCTTTCTCGGAGACAAACTGCATCCATTTGGTACGATGACCGAGCCAAAATTTGGTTTTCTTGATTTTGTCAGTCTTGTTGTCGTAGGCAACGATACGCATACCCATCGGAAGAAGGCCAGCAAAACATTTCTTCACTTCACGGATATCACTATAATTAATAGCCAGCTGACTAATGCCAAAACTGGTCATGTAGACGAGCTTTTCTCGAGTAAAAATGAGAGTGCCGCGGCGCCAGTTGCCGAAGGGTCCAAAACTAATCTCAGCCCAATTCGCCACAACGTAGGCTTCGACTTTGTCGGTGTCGGAGATAAGATTAAGGTCACGGAGAGCTTGCTGCCATTTGGCAATTTGCTTTTCTTTGTTTGCCATATTTACCTTTCGCAGTTATTTTTTTACATTATACCACATCACGAATGGACTCATAGATCATGATATAATGAAAGCGTATTAAACAGGAATTATTTATGAAGCTGATTCTAGCGTCTTCTGGGCTGGCTAATGAGGAAATTATCACTGCAGTTGAGAATTTGGTCGGCAAGCCGCGCAAATCGATCAATACTATTGTCATAAATGAGGCTATCAAGGCTGAAACCGGTGACATGCGCTGGTTTACAGACGAGCTCGAGAATCTGGCGCAGGTTCTGGGCGGAAATATCGAATTTGTAGATTTGCAGGCCCATGATATGGACTACGTCGAGTCGCGTATAGATTTGACTGATTTGATTTTCTGTTTTGGTGGAAATACGGATTATCTTGCCAATATCTTTGAAAAGACTGGATTCTCGAAGAGGCTGCCAGGGATTTTGGAAAGTAAAGTATGGGTGGGAAGTTCGGCCGGATCATGTGTGATGTGTCATAAGGAGTCTGACGAAGTTCAAGAGGCTATCTATAAGGAGAAGCGCATGACAGATAGATTCTTGGACTTGGTGCCGATTATTTTTCTTCCACATTTGCATGGAGCTTTCAAATTTGACCAGCCAGAAGTCCTACGTGCCTCAGAATTAGCTGATTTACCAGTCTATGCGCTGTCAGATAATTGTGCGCTGCAGATTGTAGATGATAATCCGCCGATCATTCTTGGCAGCGACTATATTATTGCGGAAAAAGGCAAACTGAAACAAAAATAGGCCGAGATGGCCTTTGGCTTGGTAGGGCACAGTGTGGCAGGCTTTAACAATATATTTATCTACCATGTAGCCAAAAGTAAATCTGTAGAAACTCTAATGGAGAGAGGTAGGATAGAGGTCTCATACCACGACTATTAGATCGTTTCTGATGAGCCTTGAGTCGCTGTTTGAAGCTGCCTATATCTGTTAATAGCTGGTCTAATCGTATCATCTCAGAATAGAGGCGCCGTTGGTCTTCGCGATGGGAACGTTCAACTTTACCATTATGTTTTGGTGTATATGTCTTAATGGTCTTATAACGTATATGTCGTTTCTTTAGCTCTTGTTCAAAGAGGGTAAGCTTATCATTATTGGTAGTTAAAAAGCGATTAGTAAAGATGGGACCATTGTCGGTCTGAACCATTTTGACCTCTATTCCATGGGCTTTATAGAAGGATAAAACCTGAACGAGAAACAGCCATGCAGTATAGGTACTCTGCTCAAGGCAACCTTCTAGTATACGTAGTCTTGAGAAAGTGTCTATGGCTGTAAATTGATAGAGTTTAGAAGTCTGATAGTTTTTTATCTGGCTCATTGAACTTAACTGCTGCTTTAGCTACACTATGCCTCTCAGCATACCTCAGCACGCTGTCGCGATAGCGCATTTCTTGTGTTATACTCAAAATAACCCCTCTTGATGTATTAGTTGATGTCTTACAACTCTAACTATACAACCTCAAGGGGTTATTTTATTTAAGTAATTCTCATATGTTTGTTGAGCTAACACCCTAAATCTCCCGTCCAACTTACACTATGTTATACTAATACTATGGATTATTTAACCCACAATTCTTTTAACTCATGAAAATACTGCTCGATTTTACTGCGTTAGCTCTAATTTATTTTTCCTTTTTTTATCCCCACTGGAAATCTCAAAATCGAGACATTCTTTTTACACGTACACTTATGTATATCTACCTCACTTTTGTTCTCTATTTTACCCTCATGCCAATTCTCACATCTCTTCCTTTCATCTTTAACCACCCCTATACACCCATGAATCTTATCCCCTTCATTGACGTTACTGCTGGCCACGGTGATTTTATACGCCAAATTGTCCTTAATATCGTTATGACCATCCCCTTCGGCTTCTTGTTGCCGCTTACTAAACATCCAGCACCTTCTTTTTTAACCACCCTTCTCTATACTTTTATCCTTAGTTTTTGTATCGAAACGCTCCAACCCCTAATCAACGGCTTTCGTTCCTCCGACATTACCGACATCATCACCAATGTCCTCGGTGGCTGTATTGGCTACCTCCTCTATCTTCTTTTGCGCCCTCTCCTCACAAAGCTCCTCACTTGCCTCCAAAAGCCATCTAAACTTTCTAAGCCTTAGCTTCCAACCATCATTTTCATTCAGTTTCTACGCTCATAAAATTCTCAGCAATGTTATAATAAAATCATGACAACAGAGATATTATTCCTTTTCCAAGCTCCAAAATCCCTTTTTTCTTCAATTTTGGAGGATAATTAACATGACCACTATTCACTACACCCTCGGCCCAAATTCCGACAGCATTATCTGGGCCGCCAGTGAAACCTTCGACGAATTAAGAAGTAAAACCTACCACCTCGGCCACATGGAAGCCACCGCAATCGTCCAGCTCAAAGACCTTTCCACCACCGCCAAAATCCTACTTTCTGCCGTCGCCGGCGCTCTGATCCAACATCTCCTCGATCAGGGCTACCCCGCCGACCAAATCTTCCAAACCGGCAGTTTCCAAGTTGAATAAGCCCCTCCAAACCAAAAATAAGCCAAAAAACAACCCAGAACCAATCACTTTTGTCTTTATTGGTAAAATTCTATTTTTCCGTTTAACTATCTCGTGCAAAAAAATAGTCAAAATTGTCTGCTAACCATAGCATAACAAAAAATTGTCCGTTCAACAGTGGTCGAATGGACAATTTAGTGATTTATATTCGGCTTGGCAGCGCCAGCTGGGATCGAACCAGCATTGTAGACTTAGAGGGTCTATGTCCTATCCGTTGAACGATGGCGCCACATCTGTATTTTACCAGTTTTTATGCCAGAATACAATCTTCGTCCGTAGTGGGCTCGTTGACCTGCTTGGGGGCTCTGTGAGAAATTTCGGCATCTATGGTTACGGATGGAGCTTAATTTCTGTGACGTTTGATAAAGTCACCTCTGCTACCGCGTACGACTTCAGTTTTTCTGCATCTGGTGTCGTCCCATGGAACGGCCCGAACAATCGTTGGGTCGGTTTCCCCATCCGCTGCCTAGCCTATTAGTTTATATATAGTCATAGTAGGCTTAGCTCCTCTCTTCTTCGATCGA
>CANBER010000006.1 GCA_947367795.1 uncultured Candidatus Saccharibacteria bacterium | reverse complement strand
TGCCGACAGATGCTATCAAGACATTGACGTAGATAACGCTCAACATTATATATAGGAACGAGGATTGAGATGAGGGGACAATCACTGCTTGAGGTCACAATTTTCTCCTAGATTAGGGTTGTTTTGCTCATTATAACATAGACTATGATACAATGTAGACAAGATGAAGAAAAAATCGGGTAACAGTGGTCGGAAAACGGCTGTTTTGGGTAAGGTGACGCTGCGGACGTGGCTGAGCAAAAATCGGAAGTTTCTACTGACTGTGGGGATTTGTGTGCTGCTTGCGGCAGTTTTTGTATTGCTGCGCTCTTGGAGCACGTCAATTTTGTATCCAGATTATTTATCCTATGGAGGTGATAAGGATAGTGGTGATTCCCTGCAGTTTATGACGATGGGCAAGATGTGGCTGGCGGGCAAAATACCCTATATTCAGTTTTTCGATCATAAAGGCCCGTGGGTGTTTTTCTGTGATATGTTGGGGTTTTGGATCGGAGGTGGCGCTAGATATGGAATTATGGTACTGCAGATCATTGCGCTGGCGATTACATTTTATTATGTCTTGAAGCTAGGGCGTTTGGTTTCTGAAAATAAATTATGGAGCTGGATGATTTTAGCGGTGACGATGATTTATATTGCCGTGAGCTATGCTTCTGGCAACAGCGTGCAAGAGTGGAATTTGCCGTTCATTGCGGTGGCGGTATATTATATGGTGGAGTTTTTTTACCGAGATAAGGCATCGCAAAGAGAACACAGTCCAAAATACGCCTTGATTTATGGGATCACAATTGGAGCTTGCTTCTTGGCTCAGGCGACACATGCGATCCTGATCTGTGCAGGCGTACTGGTAATCTTCGTCATGCTCGTGTTAGAGAAAAACTGGAAGAACCTGAGACAAAATTTGCTTTATGGTCTAGCAGGATTAATCGGAATTTTGTTGCCGTTTATAATATACTTTGCGGTAGTGGGGGCGCTGGGAGAATTCTTTTATTATACTTTCATATACAATATGTTCTACACGGCGAATATCGGGAGTTGGCTGAAGGGAGCAACAGCGAATGATGTAATGATGTTTGCTATGGTGTTCTTCCCGTTTTTCTGTGCATTTTTGACGGCGATTTTGGCTTGGATGCGAGGGAAGAGACCTTACGCTATAACTTTAATCATCGCCGGTGTCCTAGAAGGATATTTATTCTTGTCGGCTCAGGCTTTCCATCATTATGTATTACCGTTTGTGTTTCAGCTGCCGTTGTTCTTGAACGAAATTTATTTGATGCGGCAGGACGATGAAGCATGGCGATTGCTACGAATGGGGATCGTGACATTATTCTTAATTTTGACATATAATTTGACAACCTCCCAGTTATCGTTGATGGTCGCAGTATATAATGACGTGCGTGCATCTAAAATTGAGGGGATCGGATATGAGGCACTGGTAAAAAGGCACGAAAATGAGCTGAAAACTGAAGGCCTGACGGTGTACGGAGCCAATCAACTCAAAGGCGCTTATTTGATGTATGATATATTGCCGCATAATCGGTTTTTTATCATCCAGGCATGGCATGCGAGCATGAATCAAGATTTGGCGGCAGAAATTTACGAAGATTTCACCGAAAATCAACCAGAATATTTGTTACTGGACAAATATTATCTGGAAAATCCGTATAATATTAATGAGACTTTGAAAAAAGATTATAAAGAAATTGACAAAGACGGCATTTATCATTTATATCAACTAAAGTAAGGATTAAGTATGAAATTATCAGAAGAACTAGTGTGGCGGGGATTTGTAGCAGAAACAACGATCGAAGATCCAGCGGAGTTGGATACGCGGGTGTCGAAAAAGTTTTATTGGGGAGCGGATCCGTCAGCTGATAGCTTGACGATTGGGAATTTGGCGGCAGCAATGATGTGCGCGTGCTTTGTGCGGCACGGATATGAGCCGTTTTTGCTGGTGGGTGGAGCCACGGGCCAGATCGGTGATCCGAAGGAAAATGGGGAGCGTGAGCTAAAATCTTTGGACGAGGTTGAGCATAATAAAAAGTGCATCGCGGAACAGATGCGGCGCGTGATCAAAAGTGATGATCTGACGATGGTGGATAATTATGACTGGTTCCGCGAGATGAAATATTTGGATTTCTTGCGAGAAGTTGGAAAGGCATTTTCGATGACTCAGCTGCTCGATCGTCAGTTTGTGCAAAACCGTATTGGTGAAGGTGGTTCCGGGATTTCGTATGCAGAATTTTCTTACACTTTGATCCAGGGATACGATTTTTTGCATTTGTATCGTAAATATGGGATTGATTTGCAGCTGTGCGGGGCGGATCAGTTTGGGAACTGTTCGAGTGGGATTCACCTGATCAAGCGCCTGGAAGGCGGGACGGCGGATGTGTGGTCGACGCCGCTGATTATTGATCCGGCTACTGGGAGAAAGTTCGGCAAATCGGAAAGAAACGCGATCTGGCTTGATTCAAAAAAGACTTCGATCTTTGATTTCTATCAATTTTGGATCAATCAGCCAGATGAGGCAGTAGAATATCTGTTGAAGATTTATACGCTACTGGATAAAGAGGCCGTTAAGGGATTAATGACGGAGCAAAAAGAGCACCCCGAACGTAGGGCAGCACAACGTGCTTTGGCGCGGGGCGCAACCGCGGTAGTGCATGGAGTAGAAGCGGCGGAGGCAGTGGAGACTTTGACTGAACAGTTATTCAGGAGCGATTTGGCAGAGCTGGCGGAAGATGAAATTCGGGAGTTTGGCGAGTATTTGGCGGCGGGAAAGAAAGGTGCAATGCTCACGGAAATTTTGGTCGCGACTGGCTTGACGGGAAGTAAGGGCGAAGCGCGGAAAATGATGGCGGCGGGGGCGATTTCGGTGAACGGCGTGAAAGTCAAGGAAGATATGCCGATCAACCAGGTAGCGCTGATTAAACGTGGCAAGAACAAATTTGCAGTGGTGAAATAAGAAAAATTGGCCACCCGTAGGTGGCCTGTCTGGCAGTAGCTTTTAATTTGTGACCCGCTGCTGCGTGCTGCGCGAAATAATATACCGGAGACCTTTGATCGCCAGCTGGTACTCACGGTAAGAAAACGGTATAGGTGGCGGGTTACCACCGTAAAACAGGTTTTCACGCTTGCAGAATGCAAGCAACCCATAGTAGAGACCAACTTGTTTGGCCGTGGGCGAAATCGCATACATTTCGTCACTGGCTTCAAGTTCTATCAGAGTGTCGATCTCGCCCAAAAGCCGATCAACTGCGGCCGGTTCGAGAGCAGTGACAGTAGCGCTCTCGAAGTAGTCGTGGTAACGCTGCTCCTCTGAAGTACTGACTCCGTCACAGAGAAATACCTGGTCGGTAAACGAGTGAGGACGCTTTTGGGTCTGCGTGCTGGACGTATCCACCGTGACATGAGTTTCGCCGGTTTGCGTGCGAACATGTACTTCCACCTGTACAGGTTGATCAGATTGCACGTCTACGTTGACCCTTGGCTGAGATAAAATCTCAGCCAGAGGCGCCTCTGGCTCCGGTATTGGGGGATCCGACAAACTGAAGTCGCCCCTGATGGGCGGTGGATAGTGTTTGCTGATCGGAAGTTTAAAAATCCGCCGCAGGAATCTGGTGAATGAGTTATCAAAGTATGCCATATTAATCCCTCCTTTGTATGGGCTAACTTCAGCACAAAAAGCTACTAAGGTACCAAAGTTGCCTGAAATTGGCATTCCTTAATACCATTGTATCACAGATTGATGATCTTGTCAATAGTTTTGGGCAATTTGGGGCGAAAATTGGGAATTCGTCACTCAAAGTGACCCAAAAATGACAATTTCGAGTGCAATGTAGTGATTTTGTGGGTTTGTGGTATAATGAGGTCATGACTAAAACTGCGAACCAATCTGGTAGCAAGCCTACCAATAGAGGTAAAATGGGGGTGTATTCGAGTTTGATTACTGATCGGACACGGAAATTAGCGAAATCGGTCAAAACTAAGGCGTCAGCGGTGGGCCAGAAGAAACCCAAAAAGCCAAGCACAAAAACGAATACAAATTCTAAACTTAAGCCCTTACCTAAAGAACAGCCAGCAAGGTTTTTTGCGCATTTTCGGTGGGAAAGGATTAAGGCTTATTGGTTTTCCCGAGAGGGGGTGAAGCGGATTGGCAAAGTATTTGCGGCTTGTGTATTGATTGGGATTATTGGCGTAGGTGCGCTGTTTGTATATTATAAGAGTCAGTTGAAGGAGATTCAGCTCAACGATTTGACGATTTCGGAGACGGTGAACACTTACCTTGACCGCAACGGTGTGGTACTGTGGGAGGATAAGGGGGATGCCGATTATCGTTTGGTGGTAGATGGCGATGATATTTCAACTTACGTACGTCAAGCAACAGTGGCGATTGAGGATAAGAGCTTTTATACGCACCCGGGGGTGGACTTGTCGGCTCTGATACGCGCGGCGCTGTCGACACTGACTGGGCGAGGGGTGCAAGGTGGCTCGACGCTGACACAGCAGCTGATCAAACAATTGTATTTTTCGGATGAGGCTGCCTCAGAAAATCGTGGTGGGATCGCGCGTAAGGTAAAAGAGTTGATCTTGTCGATTGAGCTCGAGAAGATGTACAGCAAAGAACAGATCATTACCATGTACCTGAACGAATCGCCGTATGGCGGTCGAAGGAACGGGATTGAGAGCGCGGCGCAGACTTACTTTGGAAAAAGTGCAAAGGATTTGAATTTGGCAGAGTCGGCACTGCTAGCGGCGATCCCGAATAATCCTGCGGTGTTGAACCCATACAATACGCCAGCCAATGAGGCTTTGATTGCGCGGCAGCACAAAGTATTGGATGACATGGTGGATATGGGATATATCTCTCAAGATGAGGCTAACGCTGCAAAAGAGGTGGCAATTCTAGATCAGATTCAACCAGAAAGCAGCCAGTATGATAATATTAAGGCTCCCCATTTCGTGATGGAGGTGAAGAAGCAGCTGGAAGAAAAGTATGGCATGATTACGATGCGTACGGGTGGGTACACAATTGTGACGACGCTGGACTACCGGGCTCAGGAGATGGCAGAAGCAGCAGTAGCTTCGGGTGCGCAATATATGAAAGCGAATGGTACGGACAATATTGCGATGGCTTCGGTGGACGTGGAAACCAGCCAAGTAATTGCAATGGTAGGATCGGTGGATTGGAAAACCCCGGTTTATGGTGAAGTAAACGCGATGACTTCCCTGCTGGAGCCGGGCTCCTCGATCAAGCCCTTGCTGGATTATGCGCCGTTGTTCTCTTTGACGGGTGATGCTGTCTATGGTCCAGGGACAATTTTGAAAGATGAAAATATCGATTCCTTCTACTGTGCAGGATATACTGGGCAGTGTGCGCTCCGAAATGCAAATGGGCGGTTCCATGGTGACATCACCGCGCGGCAAGCTCTCGGAAACTCATTTAATATTGGTGCAGTGAAGGCACTGGCGATTGTGGGGATTGATAATGGGTTGGAAATTTTGCATAAACTTGGTGATACTTCGTATTGTGCAGATAATAGTACGGCCGGGCTTTCAATGGCGATCGGTAGTGGCTGCGGCGTGCGGGGCGTCGAACATGCGAATGCGTATGCTTCCCTGGCGCGAGGCGGGACGGCGAAGGAGCTGGCTTACATTCTCGAGGTGAAAGATCCCCAGGGCAAAGTGATTGATGCCTGGAAAGATGCCGAAGGTACGCGTGCAATTGACGAGCAAGTGGCCTACGAGCTTTCTAGTATTCTAAGTGATCCTGCGGCGCGACAACTCAATTTCGGATCACAGAGTACCTCGTTTGGGTTCGTGGTGCCGGGAGTTTGGACTGCCAGCAAGACTGGTACGACTACCACAGCGAACAGTGCGGTCGGTAAGGACCTCTGGATGGCGAGCTATTCGACGGCGGTGGCGACTGTGGTTTGGAACGGTAATCATGATGGTTCTGGCGTGCGGGTGGCATCAAATACGGTAGTACGCCGGGTGATTGCAGATTTCATGGAGCCAGTACACAAAGAATTATATGCGAAGGATGGACGTTGGAAATCAGGCGACCAACCAACGCGACCGGCTGGCATCCAAGAACTGACCGTGAATGGTCGTAAGGATATTTGGCCGAGCTGGTACAACAACAAAAATTCGGGCGTAATTAAAGAAACCGTGGCATTTAATAAATCCAATGGCAAGCGCGCAGCTGAGTGTACACCGCAAAATTTGCGGATCGATATAGAGGTAAGTAAATATGTTGATCCGATTTCGAAGGGAGAGACTTGGAGCGTACCGGAAGGTTACCATTATGATGAAGTAGATACGTGTGATACAGTGTCGGCGACGGTGGGGATCAACCAAAAGGTAGTAGCCGATGAGAACGGTGAAACCACAGCGTGGCTCGAGATTACATTTAAGCCGGGGACTTATCCGATCAAGTCTTACACGGTAAGCGTAGATGGTGTAGTGACGAAAGAAGGAGCGATGACAGATACGGTGTTGACGAATGGACTTCGACAGGCACTGTCCGGATCGGAGACTCAAGTGATTGTGGAGGTGATTGACGAAAGTGGGGAGAGTGTGAAACAACCGTTTACGAAGTTCCCCTGGGCCCAGTAGGAAGCTTGGAGAAAAGTCGCCGATGTTTCGGCGACTTTTTAGTGGAATAATTTATTAGGATGAGTTTTTAGCGCGTCGACGGCTGTGTTTTGCGGAGGGGCGAGGTAAGGCTTTCGCCGGAGCGGTGCGTGGAGAGAATTTAGGAAGCTTCGTAGATTTGGGCGTAGAAGGATTAGAAAGTTTGGTGGACTTGGGTTTGGAGGGTTTTGCTGGAGCAACGAGACGCGCAAACATCATGCTGCCTGAAGCTGTCTGATTGAGACGAATGAACTCGACTTCAACTTCCTCGCCGAGACGCTTGCCGGCTTGGTCTACCACCACCATGGTGCCATCCTTGAGGTAGGCAATACCTTGGTTGGCGCCGCTGCCTGGAGCGATGAGTTTAACGGTTGCGCGTTCGCCAGGAAGATGTTCGTTGCGCAAGGTTAAAGCTAGTTCATTGAGATTCAGGACCTCGATATGCTCGGTGGCGGCGACTTTTTGAAGATTAAAGTCATTGGTGAAAATGAGGCCGTGGTTGGCGCGAGCTAGATCGAGGAGGCGGTTATCTACAGGCGTGCGGTCGAGCGGGTCGTCGAGCACAGTGAGATTAAAGTGCACTACGCGCTCAAGCTCACGCACCGCATCAAGTCCGGCGCGAGCGCGGAGACGTTTATCGTGATCTTTGCCGTCTGCTAGGAGCTGAAGCTCGTTGATGACGCTGCGTGGCACGATCAAATCGTCGCTGATGAAGCCAGTCTGGGCGACGGCGACCAGTCGAGGATCCATCAAAGCTGAAGTATCAACATAGACTTTACGCTTTTGGGATGAGCTAAGGAGAGGTTTTTGAGCATTCTTCACAAGGAGAATGGAAGTTTCGGCAAGGGTTGCCAAAGTAGTAATTAAAAGTAGAAATTCCATAAATATAATTATAACATGTTAGATAATAAATAACTGACTGACACGGTGGTGTCTGCGGTCAAACAGAGGGAAAGGTGATTTTGAACGACATTGGATCGTCAAAATCCAGGCCTGCGGGCAGACTATACTTAGAGTATAGCACAGATGCACGAAAAAGTCAATAGGCTATAGGGCGAAAGCACGCCCTGATTTATAATTTGACCTGATCTACGCCGTGCGCCTGGGCGTAGGCGGAGTTATCGTGGAGGATTTTTTGATATTTGGCGATGAGATCATCGCGGCCAGTAAGCTTGGCAATGTCAAGAGCAAGATGATAGCGCGAGGCATGGTTGAGACTGAGCATTTCAAAAGGAGTAGTGGTGCTGCCGTGCTCCTCAAAACCATGGACATGAAGGCGAGCTGGTGCAGCATACTGGGTGAGAATACTGCGGAGGGTCTCGGGATAACCATGAAAATTAGCGATGATAGGCCGAGAAGGAGTGAAGAGCCGTGTGAATTCGTCTGGGGTCAGCTGATGATCGGTGGTGCCAATGGCATTATAGCAGAGTGCAAGGATATTGACGAAGCGGAACTTTAGGTTAGGGAGATCTTGACGCAAGATCGCGATGGCGGCGATAGCTTCGCGAGAAGGGATATCGCCAGCGGCAGTAAAGACGTAGTCCGGCTGCTCGTCGGAAACGAAATCGAAAATAGTGGCGCCTCCAGCACTGTACTGTGCATCAGCCTGATGAGAATCGAGCCAGCGCGGCTGATCGGTTTTGTTGATGGTGGTGAGGTTGACGACGTTTTCTGAGCTGAGCATGTAAATGAAGGCTGACTCGGCAGCGACGTCGTCGACCGGGAAAAGACAATTGGCGCGGCGGCTAGGGAGGCTGAGCAGAGTAGAAATAAGGGCGGGAGATTGGTGAGTGAAGCCATTATGGTCTTGACGCCAACAGGTGCTAGTCGAGAGTAAATTGACTGCGGGGTAGGCCGGGCGCCAATCGACGCGAGCGGACTGAGAGAGGAATTTGATCTGCTGGAGAACTTGGGCGGTGATGATGGAGAAAAAGGCTTCATAGCTAGTCATGATGGCAGTGCCGCCAGCAGCAAGGTGCCCGACCATGCAGGCGAAGAGGGTGTTTTCGGAAAGCAGCTCAATAATGCGGCCGTCGAAGCTCTCGGGCAAATCAAAATCAGTACGGGGTAGATCCCAAGCGCGGCTAGAGACATTGTAAACGGCGTCAAGTTTATTGCTAGTGGTCTCGTCGGGAGAAAAAAGATAAAAGTCGTCGTGCTTGGCCATGTACTCTGCCATGACACCACCAAAGCTGCGCGCGGGAGAGAAGTACTCAGTACCAGGGTGTTCAACTACGTCGATCATATACGAAATCCTTTCTCACGGTCAAATAATTCGTCAAAATGATAACTATGGAGCCAATCGCTAAGTTCGCGGAGCTGGTCTGGGTCGGTCTTGGCTTCTGGTAACGGAATTTGATGAGAGAGATAATTCCCTGCAACCTTGTGGCCGTCGACTTCGCGAGGGCCCGTGGCGCCTTTTTCGGTGCGCAAGATGAGGAAGGGGTGTTCGTATTTCTCAGAAGTCCGAAGGGCAGTCTGAAAAAAATCAGGAGAATCACCGTGAATGGCGATCGGGGTGTAACCAAAGCCGCGAATCAGCTCGTGTAGCTCGCGTTCAGACTTGCGACCATAGAGCGTGGGGGCGGAAATTTTGTAACTATTGAGGTGAAGGATGGGTAGAACATGGCCATGGGCACGGTGGTTGCCGACAACTTTAACCAGATTCATCGAGCCAAGGGCGGTAGCGGTCTCAAATTCTCCATCACCCAACATCACGGCGACGGTGCGCTCAGGATGTCCTAAAACATAGCCATAAGCGGCGCCTAGACTGTAGCCTAATTCCCCGCCTTCGCAAATTACACCAGGAGTGACGGGACTGGCATGGGAGGGGAAACCGCCCGGCCAGGAGAAATTGCGGCAGACATAAGCAATACCGGAAGCGTCACGAGTGGCCTTAGGATCGATCGCGGCAAGATCGCCGTCAAGGAGAAGATTGGCCTGGAGAGCAGGATAGCCATGGCCGGGGCCAAGGAGGAAGGAATAGTTTGGATCGACGACGCTATAATCGGGGCGATAGGTGTCTTTGGGGGAGGAAGGCTTGGAGCTGATTTTGAAAGGATTGATTTCTTCTGTCTCCGGTGTCTCGCTAGCGGCAGGGTGCTGAGGACCCTTGGTGCTGCTAAAATAAGCCCGGAGATTAGCATAAGCAACGTTGATGCCATGGCAAGTACCCCAATGGCCGAGGAGGCGGGGCTTAATATGCTCCGGTGTGAGCGGCGAATCCAGCAAGAAATTGTCCTGCAGAAAAAGCTGAGCAGTGGAAAGATAGTCGCAAGCTCGAACCCGGCGACGGATACGCTCTAAATCTTTACCTCTGCTTTCCATATATATTATTGTAGCAGAGTCGAGAGAAAAAGTATATGTTTATTGATGATCAACTTTAACCATGGCGGCGCGAATGACGCTTCCGTCGTAGAGGTATCCTGGACGGAGAGTTTCGGAAATAAGCTCGACATCGCCTGAGGCATCGCCAACTACAGAGACAGCTTCGTGAAAGTCGGGATTGAATTCGGTGCCCGGCTCGGAATTAATCTTGGTGAGACCAAGGGTTTGGAGAGTTTTGTCAAAACTCTTGCGTAGGGGTGTGAGCTGCTCGGGATAAGTTTCGAGGGCGCGCTCGAAATCGTCGATCAGGGGGAGAAACTTGAGGGCCGTAGCAGATTTGGCGCTGGACATAGCCTGGGTGCGCTGAGACTCGACTTGTTTGCGGTAATTTTCGAAATCGGCCCGGGTGCGCTGAAGGTCGCTAGTGAGTTCGTCCAAGGCTGCCTGAAGAGCAACGGAATTATTTGATTTAGCGTCCGCGTCGCTGGTCGCATTCTCTGCTGCGTTGTTGGTCGCATTCATGTCGGTCGCAACTTCGACTTCGTCGGTGCGCAGGACATCGAGATCGTCAGCCGGGAGATCAGCGAGGGCATCTTCGGTAGAGTCGGTAGTAGTTTTTTTCATATATTTCCTTTCTTTAGTAATATTTGCGAACTAGCCTAAGGCGAGGGTTTCTTCAAGTAAGACTCCAGCGCAACGCACGAGCGACATGACTTTAGCGTAGTTTTGACGAGTAGGGCCAAGAACGCCGATGTAGCTACGGTCAGAATAGGGTGAGCGGAAGCGACTGATGATGAGGGAGGCCTGGGAGGTTTTGCCAATGGGGTTTTCTTGACCGATGAAAATATTAAGAGCTTGGCCAGGAGCAGCTTCACGCAGCCAAGGTTCGAGATTGTCGAGGAGCTTGGCGACGGATTGGACACGCTCAGAATCGAGGAATTCTGGTTGAGTAAAAAGTCGGCCAATGCCAGAGATATAGAGCTGATCGCCGATCGTGGCGAGGCCGAGATTCCCAGTCAAGTCAACTAAAGAATCGACAGCGCCACGGATTGCCGAATCGGCCCGAGTCTGGGACCCGATGCGAACTTCGAGCACGCGATTGGCACGCTCGATGGGTTTTTCTTCGTGATAAGAGGTAGCCTGACTGAGCGACTCAACACCATCGGGCTGCTCGGCGAGAGTATTCACATAATAGCGATATCCGGCATCAGTCGGAACACGACCGGCCGAGGTGTGTGGCTGAGCAATGTATCCGGCTTCCTCGAGTCGCGCCATTTCAGTGCGAATAGTAGCAGAGGAAACATTGAAAAGTTTAGCCAAAGTCACGCTGCCAACTGGGGTAGCGATCTCGGCGTATTCTTCAATAATGGCGAATAAAATTTGCTCTTGGCGAGTAGTCAGTTTCATATTTCGATTATAGCAAATTAGCACTCTTTTGGCAAGATTGCCAGGAGATATCAGCTTTTGTGATGGGATGGGGTTGTACTTGAGAATGGTGCATGCAGATTTTGGGTTGACAAATTTCGGGATGTGTGGTACAATGAGAAGATGGGGGCCGAAAATCGGCCTTTCTTTGGGGTTTTTGTAGCTCTATGCTATAATGTGGGCATGGAAGAACAGATAAAGTATATTAAAACCTGGCTCGGGACGGGGAGTATTAATATCTTTGGCTTGCCGATGAGCGGCAAGGATACGGTAGGGGTGAGGCTGGCGGAAGCGATTGGAGGAAAATTCCTCTCCTCGGGCGCAATTGTGCGGGCGATGGAGCAGGCAACAGCACAGGACATAACAGGCGGCGGAAAATTAATGCCGTCGAATTTGTTTTACGAGTGGGTGCTGCCCTACTTTGAAAAGGCGGAACTGGCTGAATATCCACTGGTGCTATCGTCAATTGGGCGCTGGGAAGGTGAGGAAAATCAGGTTATCAGCGTAGCAAAAACCAGCGGTCACCCAATCAAGGCCGTGGTTATGCTGCAATTGTCTGAGCCAGACGCGATTGAACGTTGGGAAGCCGCGAAGCTACTGAATGATCGGGGGCTGAGAGCAGATGATGCGGATCCGAAAGTGTTCCAGGCGAG
Organism: uncultured Candidatus Saccharibacteria bacterium; assembly: GCA_947367795.1. Taxonomy (GTDB): domain Bacteria; phylum Patescibacteriota; class Saccharimonadia; order Saccharimonadales; family Saccharimonadaceae; genus Nanosyncoccus. The sequence goes on along the minus strand of CANBER010000006.1, from coordinate 31,658 downwards.
AATCAATGAGTACCGAGAAAAGACAGTGCCAGTCCTGCAACATTATCAAGAGTTAGGGATTCTTGTGCCGGTGAAAGCGAGTGCAGCGAGAGATCAGGTGTTTCAAAATGTGGTGGAGGCGCTGGCGGGTTTTGCGAGTCGCACGAGTAAGCTCGTGGCGGAATTGTAGAATAATATAGATGCTACCGAGCGACACCAAAAGGGCAACTACGCCGAGGGCGATAAAAGTAGATTTATCACTGTGTGTAGTGGGGACGAGGGCATAGCCAGCGCCAGCATTGACGCTGGTTTTCTTGCGGCAACGGTTGGTCTCCGGATTACGCTCGTAGCCTTCGGCGCAAGGTTTCGGTTCGCTAGAATTGGTGGAGATTTTCTTGCAGCGACCTGTGAGCGGATTACGGTATTTCCCATCGGGGCACTCGGCGGATGTGCTAGTTTTGGCGGAAGCGGTGGCTTTGACGCAGTTACCGGTGGCAGGATTGATAACTTTGCCGGCGGGACAAGTACGAAATTCTTGATGAATATTGGGGGCGCCTGGAGTGGGTTGGTAGGTCTGCATCCAAACTTCATCAGCTGAAGTGTCGAAAAAGCGAGCGAAGCTGGTGGATTTTTTCTGACCGTGGGAATAGACGAGGGAGTCGAGTACGGAACCGTCAGCATCAACCAGTTCGACGGTACCGGAGGCGGTGGGATTTTTGGTGAAGGTAAAGGCTAGAGATCCACTAGCGGGATAATAAGCATGGTAGGATTCAGGAGCGAGCTCGCCGGTGAGAGGATAGGTTTTATTTTTGTAGCGTAGCGAACAGTGCTGGAGAAGGATGGGGCTACTGGTGGAGTTATATAGTTCTACAAACTGTTCGGCCTTGTCATTGGCATAATAGGTGTAGATTTCGGAGAATTCAAGGCCACGACAGCTGCCGGAGGGACGATCGGCAGATTCGTCGGATGGAGAATCTGGATCGGATGAGGGTGGAGAGGGAGGATCTGGCTGAATGAGTGAGGGATGATCACTGTCGAAGGCGGGTTGATAGACTTCAAGATGTACAAATTCCCCGGTCTGAAGGTCGCGTACAAGCGTGGTGGGATTAGCTTTTTTGAAGGCGGGAAGACAAGAGTCGGACTTTTTACCACCCCAGCAAACCGTATCTACCACGTCATAGTAATGTAAGAGGTCAATGCGCCCGGTTGACATGGCGAGAGTGGTCATGTAAGTTGCGTCTGACTGATCACTACCTGGCGAACGAGCCAGACGCAGAAGGAGAGTCTCGCCAGCCAAGAAGCTACTCTCGTCAAAGTTAAGGAGGAGTGTGCTGTTGCCGCTACTATTAGTATAACGTACGGCATAGCCAGCGAGCGAAAGAGGGGTGTCGGTAGTTTTGTGGAGTTCGATCAACTCGCCGACATCGCTTTGTTGATCGATAGTATAACCGGGATTAACTGCCTTGATGATCAGGTCAGAAGTAAAATCAAAAGTCTCGGATGGCGTCGGTAAGTCGGACGGAACTTCGAGAGAAGGATCTGTAGGTGAATCTGGTTGAGGCGCCGTAGACTCGGAAATCTCAGATTTCGCCGATAACGCAGTGGGGGAATGTGGTGGCAGAACAAGCTGAAGTTGCATGAAGCAGAAAGCGGCAGCGAGCAAAAAATGCGGTATGGTGGGCAGCCGAAAGTCGAGTAAACAGGGAGTCCACCGAGCGAATAGTGCTACGGCGCGAGGTCGGGAAAAGGGTAAAATTTTCTTCATGAAGGGAGCATAGCACAAAATTGAAAAATTTAGCAAGCATAAGTGTGATATAATTTGAATATGGAGATGATTATCCCTTTTAGTGAGGTGTTTCTGGCGGCGGTAATTCATGCTACATTGCAGCTAAGTTTGGGAGCTTTGTTGTTGCTTTATCATGCGAGCCTCGGTAAGCATGTGCGCAAGAAAACCCGGTTCTTAGTGGATAGCTATATTTCCGGATTAGGGACACTGGTGTTTTTGAGCCTGGGGGCAATAATTTTTATTCTGGATAGGTATTTTGGAAAGCCGCTATATATTGAGGAATTGGTGATCGTGGTAGGAATGCTAGTGGCACTCGCAATTGCGGCGTGGTTTGTGTATTATCGTCGGGGTAAGAGTACGGAATTGTGGCTACCTCGAAGTGTGGCAAGATTTATTGATAAAAGAGCCAAGCTGACAAACAGCAATACGGAAGCGTTTTCGTTGGGTTTGTTGACTAGTTTGGCGGAAATGCCATTCACATTGGTGTTATTTGTAGTAGCAGCCAATAGTACGATGGTATTACCACCGATGTATCAGATCTTAGCGGTGGCAATGTATACGTTGATCACGATTATTCCACCGGTCGTGCTAAGATTTGCGATCCGGAAAGGTCAAACTGTGGTAAGCATACAACGATGGCGAGTGAAGCATAAAACCTTTTTCCGATTACTGACGGGCGTAGGGTTTTTGGTGCTAGCGTTTTTCTTATTTACATTTGAGGTATTAGTATGACAGAAACTACGGCTAAAAGAACGCAGCAGCGAGTTAAAAGTAAGCTTAAGCGGACTAAAGTCAAGCAGAAGCATGATAAAGACATCATTTCTGAGCTAGACCCACAAAAAATGCGGGAAGATATTTTAAACGAAGCAAAAGTATTAGGAATGGCAGCGACTACAACGGAAGTCTTTGTCTCAAGAGTAGTGGATGATGTAATTAAATGGCTGAAGAAGCGTCCCGCGGTCACTTACGATGACTTGAATCGAAAAATTGCGGCGGAGGTAAAGAAATACAACGAAGATTTGGCTTATGTTTATCAAAACCGTGGTAAAATAATATAAGAATGATATGGTGGGTGATAACGAATGAGTAAGTTTGACTATCAGTTTGTGGTAATTGGCAGTGGTGCGGCAGGAAGTGCAGCGGCCTTAATGGCAGCCGGGCTGGGTGCACATACGGCGATTGTCGAGTCTGATCGTTGGGGTGGGACGACCTTGAATTATCGTGATATTCCCTACGGCGCGGCGTTAGGGTTTGGACAGCGTTACGCGGAGGCGGTGGCAGCTTCAAGATTCGGTATGTCTAGCGCAACGCTTAGATATAATTATCCGACGGTGTTGAATTGGCAGGCAGCAGCGGTGCGGAGAGCGGGCGGGGGGAGTCGTAGAGTGTTTGAGAACGTCGGGGTAGATTGTTATCATGGGTTTGCGCAATTTATCAATTCTCATGAAATTGTAGTCGGTGATCGACAGATACGCGCGGAAAAGTTTTTGATTGCAACAGGCACGAATATTGCAGTGAACGGAATTTCTGGAATTGACGCTGTAAGCTGCTGGTCGCCGGATACGGCACTGAGGATGGCGAAATTACCCAAATCATTATTAGTGATCGGGGGAGGATCGACCGGGTGTGAGCTAGCGGAATATTTTGCGGCGCTTGGCGTCAAAGTAGTACTAGCTGAGGCGCAGGATAGGGTGTTACCGCGAGAAGATCCGGAAGCGAGCGAGGTGATTAGTAAGCACCTGAAAGAGCGTTTCGGGGTGAAGATTTTGGAGCACTCAAGGGTAGTTGCTCTGCAGCAGGATCGTGAGACACAGCAGGCGATCTTTATTCGTGGAGGCCGGGAGAAGTCGGTACGGGTCGAGGCGATTGTTCTGGCAACCACGCCGGAGCCTTCGACGGATATTGGCCTGGAAAATGCTGGAGTGAAATTCTCACATCGAGGAATCCAGGTGGATCAAAATTTGCGCACGACAAATCGTCACATTTGGGCAGCGGGAGATGTGATTGGTGGCGAAAGTTCGACAGAAAAAGCGACTTATGAAGGGAAATTGGCGGTGCTGAACGCGATCAAGGGTGCGGGGAATATTATTAATTATACTGGTTTTGCACGGATGACGGATACGCTGCCGAGGGTGGCGAAAGTGGGGCTGAATGAACTCGAATGCACACAGTTGAAGCAAAAGCAGAAATCTGCGATTGTACCGCTTGAAGCAATTGCGGCGTACAATATCAATGATTTTCGAGCTGGCTTCGTGAAGATGACAGTCAACCCGAAAGGGCAAGTAATTGGTGCGACGGTGGTGGCGCCAGAGGCAGATTTGGTGATTCAGGAAATTGCGCTGGCCGTAAGAAGTGGACTCAGGGCAGAAGAAATCGCGGGTGTACCGCATGTGGCGACGGGTTGGGCAGAAGCTGTTAGAATTGCAGCGAGAGAGTTGTCGTGATACATTGTATATCGTTTTGATATACAATGTATATTATTTTGATATCAAATGTCTTGAATAATAGTGCCAGCTCGGCGCTGAAGAGCGAGCTCTAGACGATCGGGAGACGTGATGATACCGATGCGCTTTTTGCCGGCAAACTGAGAGACCGCTTCGATTTTGGGGAGCATAGATCCAGCGGCAAAATGGCCGGCTGCGATATATTCAGCGGCTTCTTTGGGAGTAAGAATGCCGAGAGCGATTTGGTTGGGCTTGCCGTAATTAAGATAAGCATGTGGCACGGCGGTGACGGAAACCAAAATGTCGGCCTTGATTAATTCGGCAAGCTTGGCGGCGGCCAAATCTTTATCGATCACGGCGTCAACGCCTTTTAAGACTTTCATGACTTTGGTGCGGACAACTGGAATACCGCCGCCGCCAACAGCGATCACAATTGTGCCTGATTGGACTAGAGAGATGATTTCGCGACGTTCGACAATGTCGATGGGCTTCGGAGAGGGTACGACACGGCGGTAGCCGCGACCCGCATCTTCCCGCATTTCCCAACCACGAGTTTTGGTGAGTTTAATGGCTTCCTTGGCGGAGTAAAATTCCCCAATGGGCTTCGTAGGACGACGAAAAGCGGGATCGTTGCGATCAACTACTACCTGCGTAACCACGCTAATAACTTTTTTGTGCTGATGATTACGAGCAAAAGCGTTATCAATTGCCTGCGCCAGCCAATAGCCGATCTGACCCTGACTCATCGCCACCGCTGTCTCGAGAGGCATGGCCGGAGCGGATTTTGTCCCGGCATTTTCCTCATGGATTAAGATATTACCAACCTGTGGGCCATTACCATGCGCAATGATGATCTCGTACTTGCTGGAAAGTTTAGCGATGATTTCGCCGATGTTTTTGGCTACGGTTTTCTGGGCATCTGCGGTGACTTCGCCATCTTTTTGTAAAGCATTGCCACCCAGAGCGATAACCACACGTGGTTTACTCATGTAAAAAGTATATGCTAAAATCCGATTTTTGGCAAATGGAGCCCTGGCGTAGGCCGGGGCGAAGGATTAGCGGGCGAGACAACGGATAGATGAGCCAAGAAAGCGGTGAACAATATCTGATGGTCGAAGAACAGTGCTAAAACTGAGGCTATTGGCCGCTCCGGCGTTCCAAACATTTGACGACCATAAATACGCTGTTGAATAGCTGATATTTACTTCTTCTTTGTTTAGATCAACAATTCCACTTCCAGTAAAATATGTCGGTGGCGCCATAAGATTGTTCTGATAATTGTTTGCTGAGTTGCCTTTGATGGCTGTCGTATATAGATCATAACCACCACTATCGGCTCTGATTTTATACCCTTTACTATTGGAATATCCATATTCCTTAGCTAGATTATAGAAACTATCATCTTGGTCAACAAAAGCATTGTAAACAGTAACATCAAAACCCTCAAGACCCATTATCATATTCCCTGCGCTTGGAAGCCTCCAGCCGGCCGGGCAAATAGATGTAGAAATTTCCTGTTGTGTGTTGACGCTAATAGGCGCGCCTCCGGCGGTGGCGGTATTGTATTGATAATAATTACCGATGAGGTAATGGCTGTCATAAGATAAGGTATCAAGATTAGCCGATATGAGTCCGTCGGCAGCGGCAGAATAGCCATTGCCAGCTGGCGCACCCTTCCATGTGCCAGTCTGCGCCTCAAAGGTAGCTGTCCAGCCGGAGACGTCCTGATAATCATCACACTGAGCAAAACTTTCACCATGCATTAAATTACTGCACTCAGTATATTTGAGCGGCGTCGCTAGCACGTAATCTCCTAGATTCCAAGAGCGATAACTAAAAAATGAGGAACTAGCATTCGAAGTGTCATTAATAAATCCACTTTTATCCGGGATATTGGTTTCAGTAGTGGTCGGTATAATCCAGTCCGAGCTAATGTCGGTATCCCCCGGTGTCAATGTCTTCCCTGCCACCAAGTCAAAGGCTAGGTTTTGGGTCATCCAACAGTTACCGTCAGCAAGTTTTGCTACCCAGTAGGTTTTGCCATCACGAGTGTCAATTAGGCGTTTAGTAGCGTTTTCCCTAGTATTCTCACAAATGCTTGGTTTCATGTCTTGCATATAAGTTAGCTGTGTGAGGTTGGAGATCTCGATCGGGTTAGCTACGGCAGAGATTACTACAGCATTACTATATGATCCGGCTGGCAAAGTAGTATCGATCTGTGTGCCAAAGGTTAAGGTATAAGTATCGGTCGCATTCTCCGCGCCAGTCGTGGTACTGGCTTCAGGAAGCTTCGTGGCGGTCACTGGTACGGCCGAGAAGCTATCTCCCGCCATCGTCCCTTTGTTGATATTATATCCCCAAGTATTGCTCGTGAAGTTGTTTGGACTGGTGATCGCCGAGATCTTCGCTGACTGATTTGCGTCACTGCTGATCAAGTCATTATTATCCCCCTGCATACCCATGAGTACACCATAGCCAGAACTGTTGTTCGTCGTGATCTTAAGCTCGCTACTAACCGTGTTTAGATTACTCTCACTGGTCGGGATGATATCGAGGTCTACATTCCGCTCTAAGCTAATCGCAATCACCGGATGTGCCCAGACCGAGAACTCCTGGGTAGCTTGAGTTGTAAACTCCTCTGCCGAAGCTCCATCTGGGACTAATGGGCATAGCAGTGCTAATCCTAGTACTCCCAGCCCCACGCTCGCGCCAATCCCGACGGCGCCCGGCTTAAACTTACTATTCCCTATCCTCATACCTTCTCTCCTATTCTTGAGCAATCAAAAAGGAAACTGACACGGCCACCCTCATGCTTTTTGATTACTTATTTATTATTGGCCACCTTGGGTATCGCGGATTGTTATACGAATAGATAATCTACACCAAACTTCTATAAGGTCATGTTTGGCCGTCAAGGAACTATCATACTAAGTCGCTTATACAAAAAGCGACACCGCAAGGTGTCTTACGCCATTCACAATCGCAGAAAACATTACATGGTAACTTCATACGGTAGTGTTAGCGGTGCCGCTTATTAACCATATAAAGTTAGGGATGTTTCGAGCTGCGATTGCAACAATGTACTTATCAAAAAATGATTGTGATAACGTAAGACAATATTATTGTATCACACTTATGTCTAAATACCAAGAAAAGTGTTGTAAGATTTACAGCACTTTGGGGTTGAGTGTTGTGATTTTCACAACATTTAGCACGCATTTGTTCTACTTTTTGCAACATCCTAGTAAGAGTATGTGGCCTTGTTGTAAAATTTACAACGTTTTATCCTGGATACGGGCTAGAAACCAGGCTTGCCCAGAAGGTGGAACATATTCCGTTTATAGGCTTCGACGCCAGGCTGGTCAAAGGGATTAACTCCGGAAAGTTTAGCCGAGAGCGCGCAGGCGAGCTCAAAGAAATAGATAAGTGCACCAAGCGAACGCTCATGAAGGCGCGGAACCGTGATCACGGATACAGGGATGCCACCCTCACGATGGGCGGCAACGGTAGCTTCAAGCGCAGTTTGATTGAGGTAGTCCAGAGTTTTCCCCTCAAGATAAGCTAAACCGTCCAGGCCGGCAGAAAGCTTGGGGACGGAGATTTCATCAGCAGTAGGGTGCTCGATTTTGAGAACGGTTTCAAAAATGTTGCGACGGCCGTCTTGGAGGTACTGGCCGAGAGAGTGTAAATCGGTCGTATAGGTCACGGAGGCGGGGAAAATTCCCTGTTTAGCTTTGCCTTCAGATTCGCCAAATAGCTGTTTCCACCATTCTGTAAAATATTGCAAGTATGGCTCGAAGGTAGCCAGGATTTCAACGTCGTAGTCCTCGTGTAGAAGATCGGCGCGCATAGTGGCATACTGGGCTATAGGATGTTTATCGATGGCGTCGCTCCGGGCATCGAGCACAGATTGGCGTTCAGCGAAAGCGCCAGATAGCAGCCCTTCTATGTCAACCCCGGCGACGGCAAGCGGCAGGAGGCCGACGGCGGTCAGGACAGAATAGCGTCCACCGATATTATCGGGGACAACGAAGCGAGTATAGCCCTCGGCGACAGCCTCGTCATGCAGAGCGCCGCGCTCAGCGTCCGTAGTAGCGTAAATATGTTTGGCAGCGGCGTCACCGTATTTGGATTGAAGCTTTTCCTTGAACAAACGGAAGGCTACGGCAGGTTCAGTAGTGGTGCCGGATTTGGAAATAACATTGACGGAAAAGTCTGCATCGCCAATAGTGTCAAATAAGCGTTGATATTCTCGAGTGCTAAGATGGTTGCCAGCATAAAGAATCCGGGTGGAGCTGAGAGGCTGCAGGGCTTCGATGACAGCGCGGTGACCCAAATATGATCCTCCGATGCCGATACAAACTAGAAATTCGGAGTCGGACTGAATTTGAGCGGCGGCAGACTTGATCGAGTCTAGTTCGGCAATGCCTTGCGGCTCGCTCATGGTCGCAGGGAGATCATACCAGCCGCCCATGGTGTCAGACTTAATCTCAGATAAAAGCTGATGAATACGAGCGGAGTCGACTTTGATATCGCGCCCGGGTTGAAATGCAATCATATTCCTCCTATGAGATTATTTTTTGCCTTTTTTGATGTAGGCATCTTCTTTTTCAAGAATCGCACGCAGGGTGTATTCACGACACTGATTCTTGCTGTTGCAATTGGCGACTTCGTAAGTGTAGGTGCTACCTTCGATCCCGAGATTCGTACCGAATGGGTCCGTGAATAGCGCTGGGTCAATCACTGGGAGAACGGTCTCGTCGATGGAATCGGGGTAGTAACCGTATTTAGGATAATAATACTCCTCAAGAGCATAATACATGGCGTTGATCGCGGTCTTGCGCTCGTCGTCACGGTCCATGGCTTCGACGTTGGACTTTTGGATAAAGAAGATAATCAAAAGCAGTGCAGCAAAAACTCCTACAATCATGAGTTCTAAAACTGTGAAGCCCTTCTTGTCCTTCATACATATATTATAGCATGTGAGAGGGGTTTGGTGGAAGTTTGTGAGGAACAAAAAAGCCCCGGTGGGGTACAATGATCACGGTGGTAGTACCGACTGGGATCGAACCAGTGACCTTGGGCTTATGAGTCCCACGCTCTAACCATCTGAGCTACGGTACCACGTGTGTTTTATTATAACACAAAAATGCGGAATGCGGGGAAATTTTTAGAAAAATAGGCCCTCTTGAATTAGAGAGCCTGTGGACTCAGGGTCCAAAGGGCAATGCCTTGATAGCATTTGAGATTTCCATGGAGCTCCTGCGCTCCAATGCCTGGAGAAGATTGCTGCGCCTTAAGCCGTGAGCCTGAATTTGTTCACCAGTGCAATTGACGGCGGCCTCCAGATCAGCAAATACTGGATGAGAAAAGCCAAAATGCATTTCCCAGCTGATATAGAATAGTTGCTCCAGCATCAAATTGTAGTGCAGATCCATTTCTGAATCCGGATGAACCTCAGCATCCTGGTATCTTTCTGCAAAAGTCGTCAAAGGATTTGCCCATAATACGAGTAATCCTCCAGAAAGTGCGCAGGAAACTGCCTCCACTACCGTGCCCGAATCGGGTTCACGCCCGCCAAAAGGAGTAACATCAGCAAAGACAATGTCGCAGCGAGTCGCATAGAACAGATCGGTCAACATACAGACGCGTGGACGAGCAGCCGTAGGCCAGTCCTCTAATCCGGCGCTGGATGGCGTAATGACGTCAAAACACGGATATGCAGAAATAATCGCGTTGAGCTTTTGGACGCGGGTTTGAGCCTCTTCCCAAGTTTCACGTTGCCCACTAGGCAAGGTGCGCGGAAAAAGCCCCGGCCCTGCACTATAGCACTGATAAGTTTTCAATGTGCATCACCACCTTTCAGATGTGATTGTAACATAATTGGCTGTTTGATAAAAGTCTACTAGGCAGGAGTAGGAAGCCGAATTTTCCTAGCGGAAAATAAAAATAAGACCCTTTGGGTCATATTTTTATTTGGCGGAAGGGACAGGATTCGAACCTGCGAAGCTATTAACTTGCCGGTTTTCAAGACCGGTGCCATCAACCACTCGGCCACCCTTCCTGTATTATTGTAACATAAACTGATGGTGTGGCCAAGACTTTTGTCGATTAGCTTATTCGGCGTTGGTGTGGACAGCGGTGACGTCGTCAAGATCGTCAAGAGCATCGAGAAGTCGGCCTAACTTTTCCCCATCAGCATCTGCCACGGTAATGGTAGAGGTCGGGATATAGCGAAGCTCGGCCGTGGTAACAGTAAGTCCAGCATCGATGAGGGACTGGCGGGCTTTCATTAAGTCGCTGGGGCCAGTAATGATCTCGAGGCCGTCTTCACCTTCCTCCACATCTTCGGCGCCGCTATCAAGGGCAGTCATCATGGCATCTTCACCCTTTTCGCTTACTTCAATAAAGCCTTTGCGCGCAAACTGGAACATAACCGATCCGGGGTCGGCCATGCGACCACCGTTTTTGGACAAAGTATTGCGGACTTCCGGCATGGTACGATTCTTATTGTCCGTAGCAACTTCAATAATGATCCCCACTCCACCCGGGCCGTAACCCTCATAGGTCTCCTCGATCAGCGCAGCGGCGCTTTTGTCGGCAACGCGAGCAATCGCGCGTTCAATGTTGACCTTGGGCATGTTGGCTTGGCGAGCTTTCTCCAGCATCATCGCGAGAGAGGGGTTCATGTTAGGGTCCGTGCCAGAACGCGCGGCGATGGCGATCTGATTAGCGATCTTGGTAAAAAGCGCGCCGCGTTTGGCATCAACGACGGCTTTTTGACGTTTGGTAGTAGCCCATTTACTGTGTCCAGACATAGAATCTCCCTTAAGTAATTAACTTTGTAAAAAATATCTTATCTATATTATACCGCTTTTCTAGAGTGTTAGCAAGATAGAGTTTACGGCAAGAGTGGGCTAATGGTGATGATGGGCGGGTGTAGATGCGGAAGCTTGGCATTCGGTGGCGATGCACTGCTCGTCGGAGAGTTCAAGCTCGATAGTGACATGGCTGATACCGTCGTCTATCAGGGCCTCACGGATGGTAGTTTTGAGCTGGGGGCTAGAACGCGCAGAGACGACGTGCATAGTGGCGTAATTATGGTAGCCGTCCATGCTCCAGACGTGAATATGATGAACGTCTTGGACGTCTCTGATCGCTAAAAGTTGCTGGCGAAGCTTGTCGATGGAAACACCATGGGGAGTTTTCTCGAGGAAGAGGTCGAGAATGGCCTTGAAGTTACGAAAGGCATTGGCGAGAATAAAGACCGCCACGCCAATCGAAAGGAGCGGGTCGATGAAGCTGAGTCCAGTGAAGCGCATGACGATGGCGCCGACCAAGACGACTGCCCAACCAAGTACATCCTCGAGCATATGAAGGTTGACGGACTTTTGGTTGAGGGATTTGCCGTCGTGAGTATAGTAAGCGGCGGCAAAATTAATGATCACGCCGATAATGGCAAGGATAATCATACCGTCATAATCGACAGGTGCGGGGTTGACGAGGCGGTTGATAGCAGCGTAAATCACCAGGGTGGAGCCAAATAGCAGAATAAGTGTAGTAAGCAGACTGCCGAGTACCGAATAACGGACATATCCGTAGGTATATTTGTGGTCGGGGGCTTTCTTACTATAGCGCTCAAGAATATAGGCAATGCCGATACTAGCTGCGTCGCCAAGATCATGAATAGCGTCAGAGGTGATAGCGACACTATTAGTAAAAATTCCGCCAATGAACTCAAAAGTTGAGAAGCCGAGATTAAGAAGGAAGGCGATGAGAATTTTGTGGGCGGGTGTGGAGACAGATTCGCCTCCGGCAAGATCCGAGTGACACTTAAGAGATGTTTTGGTTTGAGTGGTTTTGGGTTTATGATGCATAAAGCTCCTAAAGAGGCCTTCATAGGCCATGGATGGTTAGGTATCAAACTCTCAAGAGAGGTGAGGAGTAAAACTAACGGAAATAAGCGGAGGGAGGATGAACACTATCGGGGTCGGAAGGCTCAAATGTATTTGCTACTTCTATACAAAATATAGTTGTGGTATGTGGTGCCCGAGACAGGGGTTGAACCTGCACCTGATTGCTCAGACTAGCACCTGAAGCTAGCGCGTCTGCCAATTCCGCCACTCGGGCATGACCACCATCACGGGGGGGAGTGATGGTGGCTGATTTCATTATAGCATAAGAGGAGGAACAGGGTAAGTATTGACATTTTGAGTAATGTGTGCTATAATGGAGGTATAGGCACTTGTACTGCAAGCTGCGCGGATTTTGGTGGTGAAACTAACGTGGGGCGACGGTCTAGTGGAGCTTGGCTGCGGCTGGGAGTTTGGCACTCTTCAAGATGGGCTCAAGCTGATTTTCTTCAAGGGTTTCGTGCTGGAGCAAGGCTTCGGCGAGCTGGTCCAGAACAGGACGATTAGCACGCAATACGGCTTCTGCACGAGTGGCCGCTTCATCGGAAAGGCCCTTGACTTCTTGATCAATCAGCTCAGCAGTTTTCTCGGAATATGGCTTACTGGTGGCAATGGTATAATACCCGGTATCGCCGTTCGGATATACAAGGTTGCGCGTCTGATTGCCCATTCCCTCTTCGATAATCATACCCTTGCTGAGCTCAGCAACGTGTTTAAGATCGGAGGAAGCACCGGTAGTAACAGCGTCGTCGCCGAAGATGATTTTTTCGGCGATGCGACCGCCCATGGCTCGGGCGAGGATGTCCTTGAGCTCATAAATGCTCTTGTAGCTGCGGTCTTCGGGAGGAAGGAACCAAGTCACGCCGCCGGTGTGACCTCGGGGGATGATGGTGACTTTGTGAACTGGATCAGAATCGGGGAGGACGTGCCCCACAATGGCGTGGCCGGCTTCATGGTAGGCAGTTACTTTGCGCTCGTGCTCATTCATGACTTTGCTCTTGCGCTCTGGACCGATGGCGACACGCTCAAAGGCTTCGGTGAGGTCACTGCCAGTGATTTCCTTGTGACCTTCACGGGCAGCGGTGATGGCAGCTTCGTTAGCGATATTGGCAAGATCTGCGCCAGAGCTGCCAGCGGTTTTGGCAGCGAGAGCATCGAGGTCAACGTTCTTCGCGGCGGGCTTATTTTTGAAATGAACTTTGAGAATCTCAAGACGATCTTTGCGTTCGGGTAGAGCGACATTAACATGGCGGTCGAAGCGTCCAGGGCGGAGTAAGGCTTTGTCGAGCATATCGACACGGTTAGTAGCGGCGATGACGATCACGCCGGAGTCATTGTCAAAGCCGTCCATTTCGACAAGGATTTGGTTGAGAGTCTGCTCATCTTCGCGGCCGGCACCGCCACGGGCGTCACGTTTATGGGCGACAGCATCGATTTCGTCGATGAAAATAATGCTGGGGGCGTTTTTCTTAGCCTTGGCGAAAAGATCACGAACGCGCGAGGCACCAACACCGACAAACATTTCGGCGAATTCGGAGCCGGAAATGCTGAAGAAGGGGACGGAAGCCTCACCAGCAACCGCGCGCGCCATTAAGGTCTTGCCAGTACCTGGCTCGCCAGCAAGGAGGACGCCACGGGGAATTTTGGCGCCGAGTTTCTCGTATTTTTTGGGTTCTTTGAGAAAGTCGACGATTTCGGCAAGATCTTGCTTGGCGGATTCGTTCCCAGCAACGTCACCAAAGGTGACTTTTTTCTTGTCGGGGCCGTAGAGCTTGGCTTTGGCTTTACCAAAGCCCATGGATTGGTTGTTCATGGACTGAGCCTGGCGCATCATTGAGCTGAAGAAAAGGATAATAATGATCACGGGAATAGCGATAATAGCAATGTCGAGTGCATAATCCCAGAAACTAGTGACGGCAAGATATTCGATAGTGGGGTAGCTCGCCTGACAAGAGGTGAGTTCGTCGCCGTTTAGACCGGCACACTGATCAATGAGACCCTGTTCGTAGAGGGTGCCGGAAGGGTCCTTACGAGAGATCTCGCTGTAACGATCCTTGCCTTTGAGAGTGATGCGTAGCTCGTCGCCTTGGACGGTGATTTTGGAAATATTGCCGTCGGCATCATTGGCACGAGCGATGACACTAGAGAGCGGAACTTCTTCGACGAGGCCGCCTTGAGGAAGCATGAGCGAGCCGAGCAAAGCGCAGCCAAGCATGAGCAAAATCGTAAAAGAAATCCAGCGAATGAGGTTGCTTCCTTTGTTCGGCTTTTTCTTGACAGTTTGTGGCATAATACCTCCTACAGATACAATAAACTCTAAATCCCCTTCTGATCATTCTAGCACGGAAGAAAGGGGGCGACAAGGGGATAAGAGAGCTTTTGAGTCGCGGCGATGACGTCTTGCCAAACGATGTCTTTGTCAATTTCGTTGAGGATTTCATGGCGCATTTTGGGGTAAAGTTTGCTTTTGACGTCTGTATAGCCGCGGTCGCGCATAAAATTGACGGCTTTGGCAAAATCGGCATGACTGAGAATACAAGGATCCTCTGCGCCCGCAATGAATAAAATGGGTAAATCGGGATGGTGAACTTGCCAACCAGAACGGCTGTAAGTGCGGCCCAAAAGTTGGAAGAGAACCTCAAACCCATTTAAAGTAAAAACAAAACCGTCACGTTCATCCGCATCGTAAGCCGCAACGACTGCAGGATCGCTCACGATCCAGGAGCTTGGGCTATCGTCCTCACTAAATTTTTGGCTGTGCCTACCGACGGCGAGGTGATCGATAAATTTGCTACGATGGTGGTCGCCATAAAAGAGCTTAAGAGTGCGGATCATGAGAAGCCCGAGGCGAGAACCAAAGCGTTTACTGGGTGAACCACAAACGATGAGGCCATCAATAGCGTCGTCGTGAATCTTAGTGTAACAGCGCACGACTAGTGAGCCCATACTATGGCCAAACAGGGTTAGCGGCAGATCGGGAAAGCGCTGACGGATGTAGGTGGTAATTTGATAAACATCATCGATAATGCCATTGATGCCGTTTTGATAAAAATAACCGTAATCGTCATTGGTTTTGACGCTGGCTCCATGGCCGCGGTGGTCGTGGATAATGGTGACTAGACCGTGCTTTGCAGCATAGTCCATAAAATCATGATAGCGCTCACGATGTTCTGACATGCCATGGACCAACTGTAGAATACCAACTGGATGTTCGGGAATACGCACACTAACCCCTAATTCGAGACCATCATGGTTGCTTTTGAGCATAAATTCTTCGGATTGGATCATGAGATAATTATAGCACGAGCAGAAAAAGGTGGGGAATTCTTAGATTTCGTCTTCTTGAAAGCGAGTCTTTATGATGGGGCAAGATGATAGCTGTAGGAGATCGTCGGCGAGGTCGCGAATTTCGGTCTCGCGCAAGAGGTTTTGGCGCCATTTCTCGGGAATAGCTTCGTAGCCATAATAGGCTCCGGCGAGCTGACCATAAATCGCACCATTCGTATCGGTATCGCCGCCAAGTTTAATAACTGCGCGCATGCCGTCTTCAAAACTAGCGAAATTTCTGAAGCCCCAAATTGCGATACTGAGCGCATCGACAGCGTAACCGCCTAAATCTTCGAGCATGACGCGACGATTCGACTCGCTACCTTGGAGCGCGCGATTCAGGATGTCGTCATAGATTTCACTGATAGTGTACTGAGCAGCATGGATGATATCAGATTTATCCTGGAGAGACAGAGCTTGGCGTAAGATAGCAGCAAAAACTTCTGTAGCAGCTTCAACTTCCAAGGAATAATGGGTCTCACGAGCTGAGATTTGGGCGAGCTTCACGGTGTCGGGAATAGGCAAGTGACTGGTGGCGATCACGACGGGAGCGAGGCGCATAAGCGTACCATTGCCAGCGCGATCAGAACGCTGATCGTATTCATCGATAATAGGATTTTGTTTGAAGCGAGTAATGGCGGCTTGGGTCTGGATACCGACGTCAGCGGCTGGAGAATAGTCGTAAGAGCAATAACCTTCTTCAACCCAACGACGGTATTTGTCCATGACATCGTAAGAATCGTAGCCGCGAGCATCAAGTAGGCTGTGCGCCAGACAAAGTGCCATAGAAGTATCATCAGTCCAAGCTCCTTTGGGCCACATACCATCATACATCGCGATTTTGTCATCAGTGATTTCGGAATGGTGAAAGATAGTGAATTCAAGATTGGCACCGAGAGCATCGCCGACGGCAAGACCAACCAACATACCGCGGGCGGCAGATTGAAGAGAAATATCATGAGACACACTCATATTATATATTATACATGATTTGACACAATGAATCAGCCGCCCTTGTCACCTCCGGCTTGGTTGTTCCCTGTGGCCTGGACAATATCTGTATATCCTGATGGGTATAGCGTGTTTTTTGGTCTGGATTCATCCTGTCAACCGACAAGTTACAGCCAAAGAGAAGACTTTCTTCTTTGTAATATATGGCGTACAGCTAGTATTTAACTTCTGTTGGTCAATTTTCTTCTTCAATTGGGGTTGGCACTGGTTTGCTTTCGTGTGGCTGATTGCGCTGTGGGCAATGGTTTTGGCACTGGTAGTCTGGGGATTCAAAAATCAACGTGCAGTGGCATGGGTGTTGATACCTTATCTGCTCTGGTTGACATTCGCGGGGTATTTAAATGTGATGATTGCGATTTTGAATTAATCGGCTAGTTGTTCGAAAGAAATAATCCTTCTCGATACGCGATGGAGGATTATTTTGCAGACTTATGGTGGCTGGCCTTGAGAGCTAAATTTAGAATTTTATCAGAAATGTCTAAATTGCAAACAAGTTTCATGTTGCAAATTTGAGAGATTGGCAGCCACTGGGCGAGACGTGCATATTCTTTTTCGTCTTCATCAAAGCCCACATCAGTAATCGTGCCACCTACTATTCGAACCAAATAGAACACTAAAATTGCATGGTGGTCAGTGCCATGTTTATAATGATGGAAAAAGCTAGTCTCGACATCTAAGAGCTGAATAACTTCTATATCTAGGCCGGTCTCTTCTTTGAATTCACGTTTCAGTGTCTCGATCGTGTCTTCGCCGATTTTAAAAGTACCTCCCGGCCAGTCGTAGCCATCAAACTGTGGCGAAATGAGGGCTTTATCGTGGTCTATCGCAACACCGTAAACGTGAATTGAAACCGTCATGTCTTTGGGTTTGGCCTTATACTGATTGCCTAGATAATCGGTAGTGATGATACTCTCCATACCTTTATTATACTCTGAGATTTGTTATAATTAAACTATAGAAAAGAATATATATGGACCCGACGAAAATAGAGAAATTTATTGATAAGCAGAAAGTTTGCTTGATTTGTTCAATTGACGACGAAAATTATCCCAATGTTCGGGCGATGCTGAAGCCCAGAAAGCGCGATCGCTTGAAAGAGTTTTATTTTTCTACAAATACTTCTTCAGCAAAGGTGCGGCAATATCGCGATAATCCTAATGCGAGTATTTACTTTTATCGCAAGGGAATGATTAAGTATGTGGGGATAATGTTAAAGGGAAAAATGGAAGTCTTGACTGATCAGGCGACCAAAAATATGATCTGGAGAACCGGAGATACGATATATTACAAAAAGGGTGTGACTGATCCGGATTATTGTGTATTGAAGTTTACAGCCGTCAGTGGCAGATATTATGCCGATTTGAAGACTGGAGATTTCGAAGTTGGATGAAGAATATCATATCGTGTTAAAATGAATTTTATGATACAATAGTGTTATGAAGAATTATGAGTTTTCTGAAAAACCATCTAGGCAGCCAGAGTATCGCGTCAACCGTGATGGTGATGTAAAATTCGAGCGTGTGGGCGATGAGATAGTTTTTGGCAAGACCAAAAATACGCGCCGAGTAGATGCTTTCCCGCTGGAAAACTACGAAGACTATGAACAGTCAATTACTGGGATACAGACGGCAGATGGTAACGCATATTATATATCCGAAGGAGTACTAGTTGATAATCGTAATAATAAGAAAGTGGATTTACTAGCGAAGAGAGTACGTGAACCAGAATTTACATTTCCGTCAGTTACCATAGGTGAGCAGATGACATATGCACAGATATCGGAAAATCTCAAGGTTCCAGATGCTGATGGCGGGATAGTAACAAAGGTTGTCACATATGGTACCGCCTCTAGACAAAATCCGGATGGGAGCGAGATGCGACGCAACATTCACGATGCGATTCATGAAATGATTTTGACGAGTGATCAAGCGAAGCAGATTCGTGGGATTAAGAGTTAGAGTCTAGCATTCTTTTGATAATTTCTTTGCGCAAGAGCATGTGATCAGTGACCAGCCAATGGTTGAATTTGTTAGCTTTAGGCAAATTCATAAAATATTGCTTCCATTTTGTAGAACTTGCGAGCATGTAATTCTTACGCTCATGAAGAGCAATGATACTAACGACCCAATCTGGAGTAATACTATCCATGATTTCTGTGATTTGAGCACCATGCGTAAATATATCTTCGGCGTCCCAAATCGTGACCTGGGCAAAAGTCAGATGTTCTTTTTGTCCGGGAATACTTACTGTTTTATGGTCTAAGAGTAAAGAATTTTGCAAATCAGCGTTGATGGTTTTTATAGGGCTGTCCTAGAATTATACACAGCTGGCGTTCTAACTATTAAGTAAAATAATTTTAGAGGTAACAACGCATTCCGCTAGAGGAAGCACTTAGAGCGTTACGACCTTTAATGATATAATGTATTAAAGAATAAAATTACAGGATAATAATCGTGACTAACAATATTAAAGATTTAGAGAAGACTTTATGGGCAGCAGCCGACAAAATGCGCGGTAATGTGGCAGTGACAGATTATAAATATGTCGTACTTGGTCTAATCTTTCTCAAATACATTTCGGATGCATTTGAGGAAAGATACGAGGAGGTGAAAGCTGAGGGCTATGGTTTAGAAGATGAGCGTGACTCATATACGGCGGAGAATATCTTCTTTGTACCCGAAGAAGCTCGCTGGTCGTATATTTCTATGCATTCTAAAGATTACAATATTGGCGAGATTCTTGATAAAGCAATGGATCTCGTAGAAAAAGAAAACCCTACGCTCAAAGGTGTGCTATTCAAGATTTACAATAGTCCAGACATGCGCAATGCCAGAATCGGTGAGATCGTAGACTTGTTTACAGATATAAAGATCGGTGACAAAGAAGCTGCTGAAAGAGATACCCTGGGGCGTATTTACGAATATTTCCTCGGGCAATTCGCTGAAAAGGATGGTCAAAAAGGCGGAGAATTTTATACTCCAGCTTGCCTTGTACAGACTATGGTAAATATCATAGAGCCGTATAAGGGCCGTGTTTACGACCCCTGCTGTGGATCCGGTGGTATGTTTGTGCAATCCATTAAGTTTATCCAGCAACATCAAGGTAATGCTCGCGATATCTCAATTTATGGCCAGGAAGCTAACCCTACTACTTGGAAGCTTGCCAAAATGAACCTCGCAATTCGCTCTATTGATGGCAATCTCGGTAAGTTTGCCGCTGACACTTTTCATGAAGATCTGCACAAAGATCTCAAGGCTGACTTTATCTTAGCAAACCCGCCTTTCAATATTAGCGACTGGGGTCAGGAAAAGTTAGTCGACGATCCTCGCTGGAAATATGGCATACCTCCAAAAGGTAATGCAAACTATGGCTGGATTGAGCATATGGTTTCTAAGCTTTCAGTTTCAGGTAAAGCGGCGATTATCTTTGCTAATGGCTCACTATCGGCTGGTGGTCAAGAGGCAGAGATTCGCAAAAAACTGATTGAGGCAGATCTAGTGGATTGTATTCTATCGATGCCATCCAATCTCTTCTATACCGTAACCGTGCCATGTGCAATCTGGATTATTAACCGTAATAAGAAACAAAATGGTCATACTCTATTTATCAATGCGACTGAGTTGGGCACAATGATCACTAGGAAGTTACGTGAGCTGACAAGCGAAGATATTGCAAAAATCTCTGGTACATATCATGCTTACGAAAATGACGAGAATTACGAGGATGTACCCGGATATTGCAAAAAAGCAAACCTAGACGAAATCAAAGCTAACGACTACATCTTAACTCCTGGTCGCTATGTTGGCATCGCCGAGCAGGAAGATGATGGGATCCCGTTTGAAGAAAAGATGAAAACTCTCACGGAAGAGTTGAAGCAGAATTTTGAAGAATCTCATCGGCTAGAAGAGGAAATTAAGAAAAATCTTGGAGCGATCGGGTATGAGCTATAGTGAAGGCAAACTTTCGGATTATATTATATTTAATCCGAAAGAAACCATTAAAAAGGGTCAGGTTGCGCCAGAGATTGATATGGCTAGCATTAAGCCATTCTGTAAGTACATTAATGTAGCACCATACTCGACTTATAATACCGGAATGAAATTTAGAAATGGGGATACCCTGCTAGCACGGATAACTCCCTGTCTGGAGAATGGTAAAACGGTGTTTGTGGATAATCTAAAGAATAGCGAGGTTGGTTTTGGATCAACTGAATATATAGTTATGCGCGCAATAGAATCAAAAACCATTCCAGAATTCGTATACTACATCGCCACTTCTAGCGCTTTTAGGGGAAAAGCGATCTCACTAATGACTGGAACTTCTGGGCGACAAAGAGTGCAAACCGAGGCGCTGATGGAAGAGAACTGGCATTTTCCATCGATTATAGATCAGAGAAAAATCGTTAAGATTCTCGCCCCTTTAGATTCAAAGATTCGTCAGAATAATCGCACAAATGATAATTTACACTACATCTTATATATTCCGCAGCTAACATCAGATAAATGATAATTTACACTACATCTTATATATTCCGCAGCTAACATCAGATAAATGATAATTTGTATAAAATCGGGCAAACACTTTATAAGGAAAAATTTGAAAGTAGCAGCCAGGCAAAGATGCAGAAATTAGGTTTCTTCTTTCCGGTCGTTACTGGCAAAAAGGATGCTAATGCTGCGGTCGAAAATGGCAAGTATCCGTTCTTTACATGCTCAAAACAAATTAGTGCAATTGATGAATATTCCTTCAATGAATCAGCCATATTACTAGCCGGCAATGGGGACTTTAATGTAAAGTTTTATCGAGGGAAATTTGATGCATATCAGAGAACTTATGTACTGATACCGAAAGACGCATCTCTGTTGGGATATCTATACTGGGCAATTTCGCTCAATCTAAAAAATATCACTTCTAATTTTCGAGGTTCGGTGATTAAGTTTATTACGAAGGGTAATATTGAAGATTTTGAAATACCTTTCATAGATGACCGCGAGACAATCTATCAACTGCAAAAATGCCTAGAAAAGATTGAATCGAATAATTATGAAAATATTTATCTCGCTCACCTCCGCGATACCTTGCTCCCAGAGCTAATGAATGGTAAAATAGACTTAAGTAAAGTAGAAATCTAGTCAGATAAATAGTTATTTATGCAACACAATCGTAAGAATGGAACCTTCATTGCTTCTGGCCGCAGAATTTGGCCTCATGAGTTGCGAGTTGCGGAGATCTTAACACTAGCTGGACATAATATTGAGTTTATCGAAGAATCAAATCTACATACAGCCGATATTTTCCTTGACGGCATAGAATTTGAGATAAAATCGCCAAAAACCTCCAATACTAATTCCCTAGAACACCTGTTAAAGAAGGCACTCAAACAGTCACCAAATATTATCATCGATACTTCACGCATGAAGAACTCCAGGGATGACAGTGTTCGCAAGTTTCTTATTGCACAAACTAGATCTAGAAAGCAGATAAAGAAGCTAGTTATGATTACAAAACGCGGCCAGATTATTGACATTTCCGCTTTAATTTGATAATATAAAGATATCGAAGTTCTGCACGGCGCCGAAGGTACCTACCGCAGGGCTTCTTTTTATGTTATAATATATACCCAAAATTCAAGGAGTTATAATTATGCAAAACGAACTAGCTCTTCGAATCGTGGGTGACATGAAGAGTGTATTAAATTACTATCAGTTAGATAAGCTAAAAGAAACGCTGATCGATCATCTCAGTGAAGTGCAAATAACAGTGACACGGAACCATGAAGATACCGCCGTCATCATGGATAATAATACCAACTTGATGGAAATCTTTCTTTCCTCTAAGCGAGTTGAGGGTTGCTCCGACCGAACAATTGGTTATTATCAAGCCATAATAACCAGGCTTCTATCTAGAGTAAGAATTCCAGTAAGAGAAATCTCTACAGATCACATCAGGTCCTATTTAGCAGAGTATAAAGATGAAACGAATTGCTCTGGAACCACCATTGATAATGTACGGCGAATTTTTTCTAGCTTCTTTTCGTGGCTTGAGGATGAAGATTATATTATAAAAAGTCCTGTGCGCAGGATTCATAAGGTTAAATCGAGAGTATTAGTCAAAGAAACCTTTAGTGATGAAAACCTTGTAATGCTGAAAGATCATTGTAAAAATATCCGCGATCTTGCGCTAATCGAATTTTTAATTTCTACTGGAGTTCGCGTGGGTGAAATCGTCAAGCTTAAACGGAGTGATATTGATTTTGAAAATAGATCTTGCATAGTGCTTGGTAAAGGCAATCGCCAGAGAGAGGTATATTTTGATGCAAAGGCAAAAATTCATCTTGAGCAATATCTGAAATCCAGGCATGACAAAGCAGATGGGCTGTTTGTTTCCACTCGAGCACCCTATGGAAATTTGTCAATTTCTGGTGTAGAATTAATAGTAAGGAATATCGGAAAAATATCAAATATTCCAAATGTACATCCTCACAAGTTTAGAAGAACTCTAGCCACTATGGCGATCGACAAAGATATGCCAATAGAACAAGTCCAAAAGCTTCTCGGCCATGTCAAGATTGAAACCACCATGCATTATGCAATGGTCAGCCAAAATAATGTGAAGATGTCGCATAGAAAGTATATAGGATGAGAGTAAGATTATCAGAAGTATGTAAAATTGTTCCTGGTTTCGCATTCAAAAGTAGTGATTTTAACCACGGCTATAGTAGAGCGATAAAGATAAAGGATATTATCTCTAGCGGTGTAGATACTGAAAATTGTGATACTGTTGATATATCCAGACATGATCATACAAAATTAGAAAAATTCTCCGTGTCTTCTGGTGATTTCGTATTCGCTATGACTGGCGCAACTATTGGCAAAATTGGCAGAATAACCGAGCTACATGACGGGAACACAACATACATAAACCAGCGTGTTGCAAAGTTTGAGCCGAGTATTGATGCTTTAAATAAAGACTACTTGTTTTATTTACTTTCTAGTCGCACATACTATCAATATATTATTACTCATATAGATAGCGAGAGTGCACAAGCTAACATCAGTGCAACCTCAATGGGCGGTTTCACCTTTGAACTTATGCCACTCCATGCTCAAGAACAAATCGCGAAAGTACTTCTGGCCATAGATGACAAAATCCAATACAATAATCGCACAAATGATAATTTGTATAAAATCGGGCAAACACTTTATAAGGAAAAATTTGAAAGTAGCAGCCAGGCAAAGATGCAGAAATTAGGTTTCTTCTTTCCGGTCGTTACTGGCAAAAAGGATGCTAATGCTGCGGTCGAAAATGGCAAGTATCCGTTCTTTACATGCTCAAAACAAATTAGTGCAATTGATGAATATTCCTTCAATGAATCAGCCATATTACTAGCCGGCAATGGGGACTTTAATGTAAAGTTTTATCGAGGGAAATTTGATGCATATCAGAGAACTTATGTACTGATACCGAAAGACGCATCTCTGTTGGGATATCTATACTGGGCAATTTCGCTCAATCTAAAAAATATCACTTCTAATTTTCGAGGTTCGGTGATTAAGTTTATTACGAAGGGTAATATTGAAGATTTTGAAATACCTTTCATAGATGACCGCGAGACAATCTATCAACTGCAAAAATGCCTAGAAAAGATTGAATCGAATAATTATGAAAATATTTATCTCGCTCACCTCCGCGATACCTTGCTCCCAGAGCTAATGAATGGTAAAATAGACTTAAGTAAAGTAGAAATCTAGTCAGATAAATAGTTATTTATGCTACCAATAGAAAAGAGTAAAATATGGATTTTGATGAGAATAGCCTCGAGCTGGCGACTATAGACCTGCTCCGCGAACAGGGATATGACTATATTGCCGGAGAAGAAATCAGCCGCGACTATCACGATGTAATTCTTGAGGATAGACTCTTCTCTGCCTTGCAACGGATTAACCCGTCTTTGCAAGATTCAACTATCCAAGAGGCAGTCCGACAGGTCAAAAATCTAAGCCAGAACAATGTAGTCCGCAATAATAAGGAATTTACCCGTTTCCTACATGGCGGAGTCCCGGTTTCAGAATATCATTCAGAAAAAGGTACCGTTAATACTAGTGTATATCTTGTTGATCTTAATAATCCAGATAATAACGATTTTCTTGCAGTTAATCAATTTACTATCATTGAACATAGCGAGAAGCGCCCTGACCTGATCATCTTTATTAATGGTCTTCCGCTTGTAGTTATGGAGCTTAAAAGTATGGTGCGCGAGGAAGTTAGCCTTGGAGATGCCTATCGACAGCTAAAGAACTATATGAGCACTCATATTCCTAGTCTCTTTTACTATAATCAATTTCTAGTTATTTCGGATGGAGCTACGGCGAAAGCTGGAACCATTACTTGCAATTATCAGCGTTTTAATGAGTGGAAGAAAACTGGAATCGCAGAACAGGTCATTAACCATAATACTCACGAACCGCTAATTCGTGGAATGCTAAACAAGAAAACACTGCTAGACCTCATTCAAAACTTCATTCTGTTCCAAGACGATGCAAAGATTCTCCCCGCCTACCATCAATATTATGGCGTCAAAAAAGCTATCGACCAGACTCTTGCAACTACGGATGGCCGCGCTGGCATCATTTGGCATACCCAAGGCTCCGGCAAGAGCTTTTCGATGGTGTTCTATACAGGAAATATGATTACGAAGCTGAACAACCCAACCGTAATCGTAGTCACCGACCGTAATGACCTTGATAATCAGTTGTTCGAAACCTTTGCAAAATGTCAGGATTTTCTGAGGCAGAAACCAGTTAGAATCGAAAGTCGTAAAGATCTCGTTGAAAAGCTTGAGGATAAGCAGGCCGGAGGCATCATCTTCACCACGCTACAAAAGTTCGAGGAAGAAACCGGTTTTCTGTCGGATCGTAAAGACATCTTGGTCATTGCAGATGAAGCACACCGTAGCCATTATGGAATCGGCGGCAAGATCAAAATCGATCAAGACACTTTGACTGCAGAGAGAAAATACGGTACGGCAAAATACCTTCACGATGCTTTTCCGAATGCAACCTACATTGGCTTTACGGGAACACCAGTAGAAGCGAAGGACCATTCTACGACCAGTGTTTTTGGTGAAATTATCGATGTCTACGATATGACTCAATCTATTGAAGATGGTGCCACTGTGCCACTCTACTATGAGGGGCGCATGGCGAAGGTTGGCTTAAATGCGCAAATCCTTAAGCAGATCGACGAATACTATGAACTTCTGGAAAGCGAGGACTTGGCGGATGATGAACAAATTCGGCGCTCCAAAACTATGATGACAAATATTTCCCAGATTATTGAAGATCCGTCTCGTCTAGAAATGATTGCCCGTGATATACTAAAGCATTACGATACTCGTAAAAGTATGACGGCAAATAAAGCTATGATTGTTGCTTATTCTAGAAACGCCGGCTACGCCCTATACCAAAAGATCCTAGAACTTCGACCGGAGCTAAGCGAAAATGTAAAAATAATCATGACTCCTAGTAACAACGATCCTGAGGATATGGCGCTTGCGATAGGGAGCAGCAGTCAAAAAACTGAGCGAGAAAAGGAATTCAAAGATCCGGATTCTAAGTTTACAATAGCGATTGTTCGGGACATGTGGCTAACTGGTTTTGATGTGCCCTGTCTAGGCACGATGTATGTTGACAAACCAATGAAAGCACATAACTTAATGCAGGCTATTGCGCGGGTAAATCGCGTCTACAAAGATAAGACTGGCGGATTAATTGTCGACTATATCGGTCTTAAACAATGGCTGTTGGATGCTCTTAAAACCTATACTCAGCGCGACCAAGGTAAAATCGTCGATAACGAAGAAACCTTAAATGTACTAAGAGATAAGCTGGAAGTAATGCACAATATCTTCCACGGCTTTGATTATTCGGGCTTTCAAACTGCAGATAATAAAGAAAAATATCAGCTTATCAATGAGGGTGCAAATTTTATACTAGAAACTGAGGAGCGCACGAAACGCTTCCAAAAGTGCTCGAGAGACATAAAGAATCTATACTCAATTACTTCTGGATTGCTAAACGATAACGATAAGGCGGAAGTCCTGTACATTATCGCCGTTAAATCTTTTATTAATAAATTAACACAGCCCGAAGGTAAGCTTGATATCGGCCAAATTAACAAAGATGTTGCAGAAATGCTACAGCAGGCCATAATAGATGATGAGCTAATTCAGGTTGGCGAGATTAAACACGGCAAGAATCTAAGCTTGCTTAACGATCAGATTCTTCAAAAGCTCGCAAATATGGAGCAGAAAAATATCGCCGCTGAAATACTTAAAAAGGTCCTCAAAAGCAGTATTAAGCAGGTGGCCACTTCGAATGTGGTGTTGGCGGAGAAGTTTTCTGAGCGATTTGAAAAAATCACTAAGCTTTACAATGATCGCACGTCAGTAGCTGATATAGAGCGGGTTTTGGAGCAACTTATTGAACTGCAGCAAGATATAAATACAGAAACGGCTAGGGGCAATAAATATGACCTGACAGATGACGAAAAAGCCTTTTTCGACGCGTTAGGAAACGATCCTGAAGTCAGAGAACTGATGAAAGATGAAGTTTTGGTCCAGATAGCGAAAGATTTACTAGTGGTGCTTAATGCTAATATGACTATTGATTGGGATAGAAAACTTAGCACGCAGGCGAAGATGCGCATAGAAATAAGAAAATTGCTCAAAAAATATGACTATCCTCCAAAGAAAAGCCAGCAAGCAGTTGATACGGTTATTAGGCAGGCTGAGCTGAAATGTAGGAACGAGCTTGATATGCTCGCTTGAGATACGCGGCAGTAAAAACTGTCCAGTGGACAGCTCGTTATGTTATTTTCTAGTTTTATCTGTGGCCGGACGTAGTTCGTTCGGCTTTAACAAAATTTCTTGAAAATTAAAATAGTATAAACGTTTTAAGATATAACTATATACTCTAATTTATTTCCATGATACCGAGATCTAAAAGAGCAATCGTAAGCAAGGACAGTAGCCTATAACCGTGCTGTTTCGAGTATATCTCCTCCTCTTTCTTAAGTATTTTGCAATTAGTGCAGCCAAAATGTTCCGTATCATAACAACTATGGTCTTGAACGATTCCCATGCCACACAACGCCTCGTGCATGCTTTTGGCGGCAAGACAGATTTTACCCTCATTGATAAAGACTAGACTACACAGCGGCGACTTTTTATAAGGCTTGACGCTTGCCAAAACATGCTTACTAGTTGTCTTAAAACACGACATATTGTAAGCCTCCAAGGCCGGATAGTTTAATAATAGTAATCCATTTTCGCAATAGTTATTATCGTAGGCTGATCCTAAGTTGTTCACCAAACTCCGGACTTGAGTTTTATCATTGGATTGGGCATCTCTATCCCAAACATAATATACCGGTGCATTTTTAGGGTCTATTTTGTATTCTTCAATTAACTTTCTAAAAATCTCACTACGATATTCGTCATGTTCACGTAGGCTTCTGACATTTGAACTACTAGTGTTAATCACAATAATTCGGCTAGACTTATTTTTTTCAGAAGCATAGCGTGTATACCTTTTAATGACTGGGCTATTGCGCTTTGATATTATAACCTCGTAGTGCAGAATTTTATGAAAAATTTTATGTATAAGCTTAAATTCATCGGATTCTCCTTCTACGACAAAAATGACTGTTCCAATAGATTTATTATGACGGATACTAAAAGCTCTTTTTGTAGTATGGTTTTCCATCAAAAACCCCGTTTAGGTACATTTTTTCTAGATTCTGGGCTTCTCGTGGTGATTCGTCGGAAAAGCGTTTAATTGTTGTGCCATGCATACCGTTAAAAGAAACGGCAAATGCTTGGTCTGGTCTAATAATAGCGTTATTAAGTACATTGGTTGAGTGTGTAGCAAGAAATATTTGCGAATTCTGCGAAAAGTGATAAAAATATTTTAAGAGGCACTCCTCTAATTCATTATGGAAGCCGCTGCTAAATTCATCGATAATGAGCATGCATGGCTTGTCGATTGCGTGGATAAATGATGGAAGCAATGCAATAAGCGTACTATTGCCAGTTGATTCATACATAATTGGGATTTCTATGTCTGTTTGATCCTTCTTGAATGATACAAACTTATCAGTTGTGCGAGTATTATGAAAGCCCTTTTTATTGTGGGTTTCGTTCGAGTAGCTAATTTGTTGACGATAACCTATACTTTTGAAAAAATCGTTAATTTGCTTGACGCCGTTCTTTTCTAGGAAATTATCATACAGAAGTTCCCTAACATTATCTGCGCCACTCGAAATGTGACCATCATAACAATTGATATAGACCGACTCTTTAAGAAATGTAAACCATTTATTAAGTATGGCGTTATCGTTAAAACGTGTATCAAAATAGAATTTGCGTAAAAATGGTAAATTCTCCGCAATATTAGTGGCGCCTACTGGAGTAGCGTCACTATAAACTTCCGCGGAATTGTCATGACGATATAGGTAAAGAATATTATCTATAAACAATTTTTCGTCCGTAATTCCGCGTTCACTGAAGATTATATTGTAGCAAATTTCCTTATCTTCTATATCAAAAATATACCCAATTTCAAACTCTTTTTTCATTGTATAAAAGCTTTTCATGTACGAAAAATTGATTTCACTCACGCCAAAGAGTATGTCGATAATAAGCCTAATTGCTTTTAGGATATTAGTCTTGCCAGAGGCATTTTCACCTACAAAAATCGCGCCTTTAGTTGTCTTATTGTTACTAACATTCTCAGATTCAAGAAACCTATAGTTCGTTGCACTAAAGTCGATCTCGGTCGGTTCTATAAAGGTTTTATAATTTGAGATTTTAATAGATTTAAGCATATGGCTCCATTTATTCTATACAAATTATAGCACGAATTCCGAAAAAGTGTAAAAAAGTTACACTAACAGTAGCATTCTAATATACAAAAATTAAAACAAAAAACTGATTGTTTTTAGTAATCATATTTAATTATGATAATTAGTTGCGATATAAATGATATTCTTAAGATGGTAAAAACATTTCTAGCGAATCTTATGTCACCAAAAAACACTTCCTAAATCATACTTGGTCGGGGCGACCTGACTCGAACAGGCGACCTCACGGTCCCAAACCGTGTGCGCTACCAACTGTGCTACGCCCCGATGAGCGTATTATAGCACAGATACGCAGAAAACGCTAGATTTAGAGGTGAGTTGACCGTTTACGCAGTAATTCGAGTGAGTTGGCTTGACAAATATAATATCCTCAACCGAAGTTGAGGATATTATATCATATGGCGGAACCGACGAGACTCGAACCCGCGACCTCCGCCGTGACAGGGCGGCGCTCTAACCAACTGAGCTACGATTCCATGTTGTAGTTTTATTATAGCGCATTCTTCTCGAGGGCGCAAGAGGGAAATTGTGATTCCCTCTTGATGACAAAATGAGCATAGAAAAGCCCGTGCTAGACGGGCTGAGGGATTTATGGCTAATCCCGAACCTTAAAGAAAAGGAGTTTATGCGAATCTGGCCGCCGTACGCATGAAGGCCTCGGCAGCGTCAGGATTGACCGTCGCAAGTTCTTCGCGAACAAAGCGGCTCTTGGCCAGGTCACGCAGCTTCGTGCGGCACGCCGGGAGGATGCAGTTTTTGAGATATGCGCGTTGATGCTCAAGCTTTTCTGCGGTGGTGAGACTTTGCGCATATTCCCGGCTGTATTCTTTGTTGCGACCGATCGGAAGCGGCTTGTGATTTTCGCCGCGATATGCAGTAATAGCAACATCGGGGTAGAACTTGGCGAATTTCGCGTCAAGTTCTACCTTGGTGACACCACCAAGGATCAGCTCGGAAAGCTTTTCGACATCATCTGCGGTCCAGGTTAGAAGGTCCTCCTTTGTGGTGTGGGCCATAAACTGAGAAACGAGGCCGATGTTTTCCACATATCGATCAGTTACATTGCTGGAATTGTTCTTTATCATGCAATTCCCCTCCTTTTTTGTACTTAGGCACTGCTCAAATCACTCTTCGCAGAGCCTATGTCTTTATAGTAGCACAGGCTAGGCATTTTGTCAAGATTAAAAGCGCTACGATCTCGTGCCCAGGGGCGCATTACAATTTGTTCATCAGGCGAGATATAAGAGATTTTCTGGCGAAGGAGAGGGATCTGTGGTAAAATATAGGTGTTCAGGGTGTGGCGCAGCTGGTAGCGCGCGCGGTTCGGGACTGCGAGGTCGTCGGTTCAAATCCGATCACCCTGACCACGGGATTGGTTTTTGAATTTTCGTCCGTAGTGGCAACTTAGCTGTGTACTATGGTTCACTGAGATATGGCGGCAATGCTGGTTATAGTCGATCTCTGTCTTCTTTAGATTTTACTGCCACTATTATTAGTGCTGCCAATACGCATGTATTATACTTTCATGCAGTCAATACGCAATCATCATTTTCGTTGGGTCGTTGGATTAGTTTCCCCATCCGTTGCCTAGCCTGTTAGTTTATATATAATCCTCACCTCCTCTATCCTTCGTCCGTAGTGGGCATATGCGTCTCAATTATGGTGCAGCATGGTACATTGGTATAGCTAGCAACCAATGGTCATGCTCTAGTAAAATATTCAATGTCGTAGCCTCCGCTCAGGCTTATTTCTTGGATTTATATGCTGGCGGACTTACCACATCAGCTGGACCGCACGATCGGTGGCTCGGTTTCCCCATCCGCTGCCCGAGTCATCGATGGTACGGTCTCCCCATACGCTGGCGAACTCAGATTAAATCCGTAGAAAGTCCAAAGGATCTGGTAATTATGTTGGATGGATATGATTAATATATTCCTTACCCCCCTCTATCCTTCGTCCGTAGTGGGCATGTCTATCCGTACGGCGGTTCTCTGAGGTTCTTCGGCCTCGATGGCCGCAGTTGGTCTTCGGCTTCACGGGCATTTACCTCTGTTACTTCTGCTACTGCGTACCGTCTCCGCTTCGATGCGTCTGGCGTCAACCCGTCGGACGGCCCGGGCGATCATTGGCGCGCTTACCCCATCCGCTGTCAAGCATAAGTGTGATTATTTTGATTGTACTAGTGGTTGACATATTACTATATATAAACTAATAGGCTAGGCAGCGGATGGGGAAACCAAACCAACGATTGTTCGGACCACGCGATGGGTAGACATA